>JBJTMW010000294.1:0-11730 GCA_046070715.1 Aquirufa sp.
AATTCAACGGGATACGACACCTTTACTATTTCCATTAAAGTCCTAATTGCCTTTCCTGAAATCGATTATCCTGCGACAGGCGTATTTAAACAAGGCGTTCCGGTGAATTTCAAACCTACGCTGGTAGGGATTGCGGATGTCTTTAAAATCGATTCGCTTTTACCTGCTGGACTTTCTTTTGATACGAAAACGGGGCTGATATCTGGTACGCCCACTTGGCCAGCCAAACCTAGAACCTATATTATTACAGCTACCAATTCTACTGGCCCGGGACGCGATAGTACGACTATCACGGTGTTAGAAGATGTGAATTATGACACGGACAAAGATGGCTACACGGACATCGTGGAGATAGGAGGAGATCGTAATAATCCGGTAGATACGGATAAAGATGGCCTGCCTGATTACAATGATTTGGATTCGGATGGGGATGAAATCAAAGATGAATGGGAAAATGATTTGAATTATGGTGGACTTCCAGATTGTGATCACGATGGGGTGGATAACCGAATCGATCCGGATGCTTGCGACCCGGTGGCCTTCCAAGGTATTTCACCAAATGGAGATGGCAAAAATGATTATTTGGTCATCCCGGGCGTAATGCGCACGACCCCAAATACCTTGACCGTCTTGGATCGTGGCGGCAATATCGTGTACGAGATGAAGGATTATGCCAACAATTGGGGTGGGGATACAAACCGCGGGAACCCGCTTTTAGCCGGTGATGGACTATTGCCGGATGGCGTATATTTCTATATTTTAGACTATAATGGCGTGAGACCTACGGTTTCTACTTATATTTACATCAATCGTTTGAAGAAATAAATGAAATTACGGTTTGTCATTTTAGGGTGTTTGTTATTTTTTGCGGGCCAAATAAAAGCCCAGACTGACCCCGTATTCTCTTTATTCCGCTTATATCCCCAAATCATCAATCCTACTTTCGTGGGAGCCAGCGATAAAAATGAAATCATTTTGGTGAACCGAAACCAATGGACGAATATGCCGGGTACGCCGGTCACGACGGCCTTGATGGGAAACTTCAATTGGGGAGAGAAAATGGGTGTGGGATTCACGGCTTTTCTGGATCAATTAGGCCCGGTGAAAGCGACGTCTGTCAATAGCGATTTTGCCTATCACTCGTTAATCAATGACAAATGGGCCCTATCTGGAGGGATCCGCGTGGGGGTGACTAATTTAGCTTTGGATTTTGCTGGCTTGAGTTTATTAGACCAAACAGACGAGATGTTTACCCAGAATTATTCCACCGGCTTACAGATTAATTCGGGCTGGGGAATTCGCCTGGCGAAAGAAGACAAATTCTATGTGAGTATTTCACAACCGAGGATGTTGTGGAATGATTTTGGGCTCCAAAACGGGAAATACAAAGACGCCTCCTTCTATTATGGGATGATTGGCAAAAAGCAAGTCCTGAGTAAAGCCGTTAGCCTTCACACGAACGCGATTGTACGTGCGGCAGCCGATTTGCCCATCAGTTATGACATTAACCTGACGGGGTCATTCTACGAATTACTTGATGTGGGTTTTGGCTACCGAAATCAAAATGCGATCGGCCTTAACCTAGGCGTTCAATGTAGCCCTACCGTTTATTTAGGCTACCAATACGAGATGCCCACGAATACCATTTCCAAAATCACGAATCAGACGCACGAATTCGTGTTAAAATTCCAATTCGAGCGCGGAAACTAACGCGTTTCTAATTCCGAAAACAAGTTCAATCCCGCACCCCCAGCTAAATAAAGCACTTCCGCTAAGACCGCTTGCGTGTACAATCCGTCCGTGTCCGTATTCCCAAAAAATTGAAAGTCCGCTAAAATCAATCCCAAACAAAGTAAGAAGTTACAGATCACAAAAAGTTTGATAGGACCAGTAACATTCGCCACTTTAAAAGCCTTTAAATAACCTTCTGTCGCGTAGAAAAAGAAAGGTAATACGAGCAATGATTTGATGTTTTTCATATTATTATCGTTTTGTTGATACAAATTTGCACTTGTAGTCCGCCAAAAGTTGGCTAACTACAAAGAATTTACTAGATTCGAAGATGAACACAACCGATCGCCTGAAAGAGCTGAATAATTTGTTTCTGCGAAAGGCTTTTCCTTTGCGTGCAGCCACGGTAAGTGCCTATTTCACTGAACACTTCGATCAACTCAGCTATAGTGAACGCAGCCTAAGCCGTGATCTGAAGGCTTTGAAAGAAAAATTAGCAGAGCGATATCCTAGCCTAGAAGAAGCGGAAGGCGATTTGATTCGTTATTCGAAATCCGAAAATTGCTTCTATTACATCCGCGATGACATCAGCGCTTTCCCTTCCTTTTCTGAAAAGGAATTAGATCAAATCGCGTCCATCATCGATTTTAACAAACATTTGTTCACTGGGGGTAATGGGAATGGGATTGTGAACAAGTTGCGCGCAATCTCTTTGGAAAACAACCTATTAAAACACGAAGACTTAGCAAACTGGCCGGCGATCGAATTAATCAATGAGGGCGATCGCTCTGGCTCGGAACACGTGAAATTCCTGGTGGATGCCATCGCCGGAAAGAAATGCATCGAAATTTCACACAAAGGTTTAGCAGCCACCTCCATGGCAAAAACCGTCACCGGCCTCCCCTTACTCATCAAAGAATACAACAATGGCTGGTACACCGGCTGGTACTTGTTATTTCAAGAGGTTTCAGCGGGGAAAATGAAGGTCGAATTAGACAAACTGCGGCTGTTCGCCTTAGACCGGATGGATTCGGTACGCCTTAGTCCTATTCAAAAGAAACCCCGTATCCACCCCTCATTTCAGCCAAGCGACTTTTTTAAACATAGCCTCGGCTTATTTCGGGGCACTAACACCGCCGAAAGAATTCTGATTCAAGTACGCGAAGATTCCTGGATCAAAGAATATATAACGAAGTACCCGATCCACCCGTCGCAAAAAACAATAGACACGATGCATTTCACACTTCTTCTTGAACTAAATCAAGAATTAGAAAATTTTCTGTTGCGCTATTCCACTGAATTACAAGTGATTGAACCTTCTGTTTTACGAGAAAGGATGCGCGCGAATTTAGTGAGCGCCTTGTCACTTTATCAATAAACTGATAATCTGATAGACCGGTGTTTGATAACCGAGAAATAGGCCTACCTTCGCTTATTACAAAATCAATTAGTGGTTTGGTGTGCATCAAGATGAAAGAATTTTTCTTTCATCTTTTTTTTGATTCTTTGGGTCAGTAGTTTAGCTAAGTCTTTGGCTTTTAACAGCAAACCTATCTATCCAATGAATCAACACCCTAATACACGCCGCGAATTCTTAAAGAATGCCGGCCTCCTAGGAGCTGCAGCAGCTTTCCCCAATATACTTTCAACATTATCTGGTGAAAAAGTCAATTTGGCTTGCATCGGAATCGGTAACCAAGGTGGTCTAGATGTGATGTCGCTTTACAATACGGGCTTAGCGAATATTGTGGCCTTTTGTGATGTAGATATGGGGGCGCCTCAGACCCTGAAAGTGCTAGAAAAATTCCCGGACGTTCCGCGTTTCCAAGATTTTAGAAAGATGTTCGACCAAATGGGATCGAAGATCGAAGCCGTTTCCATCGGTGTTCCGGATCACTCCCACTTCCCTATCACGATGATGGCACTAGGTTTAGGCAAGCACGTATTCGTGGAGAAGCCGATGGCCCGCACGTTCAATGAAATCGAGTTAATGATGGCCGCGGCGCGTAAGCACCCGAATTTAGTCACTCAAATGGGTAACCAAGGTCACTCAGAAGGCAATTATTTCCAATTCAAGGCTTGGAAAGAGGCAGGAATTATTAAGGATGTGACGTCGATGACAGCCCATATGAATTCGCCACGTAGATGGCATAGCTGGGACCCGAAGATCACGAAGTTCCCGGCAGCAGAAGCGGTTCCATCTACCTTAGATTGGGATATTTGGCAAGGCGTAGTGCAGCCGCATGATTACCAAAAAGATTTTGTGAATGGCCAATGGCGCTGCTGGTTTGACTATGGTTTAGGTGCACTAGGCGATTGGGGTGCGCATATCATGGATACGGCACATGAGTTTTTGGAATTAGGCTTACCTACGGAGATCAATATGCTTAGGGCAGACGGACACAACAACTTCTTCTACCCGATGTCCTCGACTATTCAATTTAAATTCCCAGAACGCAAAAATATGCCCGCGATGGACATTACGTGGTATGACGGTTTGAACAATATTCCACCAGTTCCGGCGAATTACGGCACGAATGAATTAGACCCGAATATCCCGCCAGCAGCGAACGGAAAAATCCAGCCTGCTAAATTAAATCCGGGTAAGATTATCTACAGCAAGGATTTAACGTTCAAAGGTGGATCGCACGGAAGTACGCTTTCGATTTTAGGTGATGCGGCTAAAGATTTGAAATTACCGGAAGTTCAGGCGAGCCCTTCGAATCACTACGCGAACTTCTTGAAAGCGTGTATGGGTCAAGAAAAGACGCGTTCTCCGTTCGAAATCGCAGGTCCATTGAGCCAAGTGTTCTCACTAGGTGTGATGGCTCAAAAGCTGAATACGAAGCTTCAATTCGATCGCAAGACGAAACAAATTACGAACAACTCCCTGGCGAATTCCCTATTAGTAGGAGCGCCGCCAAGAAAAGGATGGGAGCAATACTATAAAATCTAAAATTCTGGCACCACGTCAGGGATGAGCAATCGTCCGGCAGTGGCTGCTTTGATTTTTTCAACTGAAACCCCGTGGGCGCGCTCTTTTAACACAAAGCCGCCTTCGGGGTTTATGTCTAATACGGCTAAATCGGTGATGATTCGCGTGACACAGCGTTCCCCGGTTAATGGCAAATCACAAGAAGAGACTAATTTCGATTTTCCATCTGAGGTCAAGTGCAACATCGCAACGATGACCTTATCTGCCGAAGCCACTAAGTCCATGGCACCGCCCATTCCTTTTACCATCTTGCCCGGCACTTTCCAGTTCGCTAAATCCCCGTTTTCAGAAACTTGCATGCCACCTAAAATGGTTACATCCACATGATCACCTCGAATCATCGCAAAGCTTTCAGTAGAACTAAAGAACGCCCCTCCTTTCAAAATCGTAACCGCCCGCTTGCTGGCATTGATTAAATCCGGATCTTCGAAACCCGCCTCCGCTAATGGCCCTATGCCTAACATGCCATTCTCTGATTGCAAAATCACCTTCATTCCGGCTGGAATATGATTCGACACCCGGGTGGGAATACCGATTCCGAGGTTAACATAATCGCCGTCTTTGATTTCCTTCGCTAGACGTCTTGCGATGATTTCTTTCTGGTCCTCTTCTGACTGTGCCGTTGCGGCAAAATGTTCGATGGGTTTAAGATAGTTAGCACCTTGAAAAATACGTTGCACATAGATCCCTGGGGTGTGGATTTCGTTCGGATCTAGCGAACCTGCCGGGACTAATTCCTCCACTTCGGCGATGGTGATTTTCCCCGCTGGAGCCATAACTGGATTGAAATTTCGAGAGGTCCCTTTGTAAATTAGATTACCTTCGGTATCTCCTTTCCAGGCTTTGATAAAAGCGTAATCAGCCGTCAGAGCGGTTTCTAAGAGGTATTTTTTGCCCTCAAAAACCCGCACTTCTTTGCCTTCCGCGACTTCCGTTCCCACTCCTGCCGGTGTGAAAAAGGCCGGAATCCCCGCGCCACCGCAGCGAATGCGTTCCGCTAAGGTACCTTGCGGAACGAGTTCGACGGACAAATGGCCCTCGATGATCAAATCCTCTAAGAGGTGATTTTCGCCCACATAGGAGCAGATAAGTTTCTTAATGGCGCGAGCGGCCACTAATTTTCCTAGTCCAAAACCCTCAATTCCGGCTTCGTTCGAAATACAAAGAATCTCTGAAGTGCCTGCCGCCAGCAAAGCATCGATGGCATTTTCCGGAATTCCAGTCAGACCAAAACCCCCAAATAACATCGAGGAGCCCGATACAACATCAAAAATGGCGTCAAAAGCAGATGTATAAACCTTATTCATTTGGTTAAATTAAACAGATATTCTTAACTTGTATCTGATTAAAATTAAAATTTGGCAATTCTAGCTCCTCTGTTCGGCATATTCACCTCATTTATTCTCTTGTACTACCTCAGTTCATTGAATAGATCCAATACGTTTTTGGCCTTGTTTTTCTTGTGTTGTAACGCGGTGTTGATGGTGTATTTTGGCTTGCATTTTAGTAAAATCGAATTTTGGGAGGGTATCTGTTTCGTGCATTTTTTGCCGCTCTCCTTCTTATTAGGTCCTGCTTTGTTCTTTTATGTCAAACACACCGTTTCTGAAGACAAGCGCCTCCACCGCTACGATTTAGTCCATTTGATTCCTGCGGTTTTCACGTTTTTTGCGACCTTACCTTTTACCTCTTTGTCCTTAGCTACGAAGACGGCAATAGCGCACGAGATTGTGAACATTACGGAAGATTATAATTTGAACTTCCAGTGGGTGACTTTTGAGCAGATTTTGTACGGCCGCTCCATTCATTTAATTCTTTATTGCATTGCCTCGGTGATTTATTTTCTGTGGAACAAAAGACATCTTTTGAAAAAATACGGGGCATTGCCATCGAATCACCGCTTGATTCAGAAGTGGATTTTCTCCTTGGTATTTTTACAAATGGTCATTGCTGGAAACAGCCTGGGACACATGATCACGATATATGCGCATAATTATGCGATTTTCGGAATTCCCTCTACGGTCATTTTCAGTGAGGCGCGTTTTTTCGCGATTTGTGGAGGTGGATTTTTTGTCCAAAACTTCATACTGTTTCTCTTTCCCAAAATCCTATACGGTAACGTTTCCTACGAAGTGGAGCTAAATGCAGGCACGATATTACAGGAAATTAAGTCCAGTTTACCTAAGAAATCCAGTAGCTTTTATGCTTTTGAAAGGGAATTAGAAATTTATTTAGCTTCTCACCCCTTTGTAAAAAAGGATTTCTCCTTATCCCAAATGTCCTTTGACCTAAAAATGCCGGAGCGTTTTCTGTCGAACTATTTTAATAAGGAGATGGAAAAGACCTTTGGGGAATGGAAAAATGACTTGCGCATCGAATATGCTTGTCAATTAATTGAGGAGGGTAATGCGAAGAAGATCACCATTGAGGCCATTTCAACCGACGCGGGTTTCGTTTCCCGCTCGAAATTCATCGATGCCTTCAAAGCCAGAAAAGGTGTGACCCCATCTGTTTATATCAAAGAAAAGGCAGGAGCCTAAGCCCCTACCCCCATTCTTTTCTTATTTAGCGGCTGGCAATAGGCCTAACTGCTGCATAAATACCATATTGTCCATGAAATCTTGCTCTTCAGCAATTTTTCCGTCCTTCATTTTGGCAATCGTACAACCCAAGACATCCACATTCTTTCCTGTAGCAGGAATCCCAAAGAAATCACCCGTGTGCTTTCCTTTGAACTGCCAATACTTCACTAATTTATCGCCATCTGCAAAGATTTCTTTCACGATAAACTGACGATCAGAGAAACCTGTCACGAAGTTCGCGTAATACGCTTTGCAATTCGCTTTACCTTTCACCTCAGGCACGGTGTGCAATACTGCATCATCCACGTAAGCTGAGTCTAAAATGTTTGTGCGTCCTTCATTAATGGCCACTTCCCATACACGAGAGTAATAAGCAACATTTGCCGCACCTTTAATCGCGTTTTGATCCGCTTCTGACGTGCAAGAGAATAAACCTGCAGCCACACACATTGATAAAATAAGTTTTTTCATTGTTATTAGTTTTTTAATGTTTGTCAAAGCTATTGCTTCTCCAACGCTAAATCCCAATTAGCGCGAACGAATATGTTCCCTTTTGCGCAATTGGGAACAAATGCGCTTCCCCTTTCTTTCCATAGGCGGCTATTAAAGGCGTACTTGCTTACCTAATCAAAAAATAATACCATGAAAAAAATCATTCTATTAGGTGCGCTCGTTGCATCGACACTTAGTGTCACGGCACAAACAACGGCTGGAAAAATCTTCTCTGGGCCAGACGCTGGAAAGGGATTCCAATTAGGTTCGGAGAAAAGTAGTCAAGTCATTTTAGAGGCAGTTAAGGCCTACAATTCAAACGATTCTCAAAAAGAGCTTTCATTCTACACAGAAGAAATGCAGCAAAAAACAGGCGATTTCAATAAAAAATGGCATGCCTATGCAAAGAAGTTGAATGATGTTCCATATGCTATATTACCTATCAAAGTAGCTGGTTCAACGGATGAAATCGTTATGTTGCAATCGACAGAAGAGCGTGAAGCGATCGATGGTTCTAAGCAAAAAATGAATTTATTCGAATTATTCAAAGTGGATAAATCGGGGAAAATTTCAGATTTCAAACAATTCTCCTCTATTCCAGCAACAAATGAATTTGGCAAAACGTCTGGTGGTAAATTTATTACGGCAGATCCTAAAAATGAAACTAACGGTAGAGCATTTCAATTCTCTAACCGTGGTGAGGTTGAAGCAATTGAGAAATTAAACAAAGCCTATAATGCGATGGATATTACAGCAACCTTAGATTTTTTTGCTGACAAAGTTAAGATCACGGACTTCGATGGCAATAAAATAGAATTAGCTAAAAATGACCTACGTGCAATGGTAGATGGATACACTTCTCTGGATTGGAAAATCAACGGAATCCTACCAATCAAAATTGCTAATACTGATCCTGTTTCAGGAGTATTTGTAACTTCAACTGAAAAGAGAGTTTTAAAAGATGGTTCAGTATGGCATAGATCATTAGTTGAAATATTCCAATTTGACTTAAACGGAAAAATCTCGGGTATCGAGCAATATTCTCGCCCGAAAAAATAAGGAGCGAAAGCGTTAGAATAGAGGCCGGGGAACGTTGTTCTTCGGCCTTTTATTTTATCTTTGATAGTATCATATGATACTATCATGAAGCCTGCCACACGCTATCGCGTCTTATTTTAAGCGTTGTTTTCTAAAACTCGATGGAGACTCCCCTGTCCATTTCTTGAAGATCCGGTTGAAATAGGAAAGGCTTTCGAAGCCAGACTCGAAGCAAGTTTCCGTCACATTTTTGTCTTGAATGAGAAGCTTTTTCGCGTATTGAACCCGGTATTGATTGACAAAGTCGGTGTAAGTCAATTTCGTTGTTTTCTTCATATACCGACAGAAGGCAGCTAACGAGAGGTTGACCTCATCAGCCATATGCTGGGTGTCAATGGGCTTTTGGAAATGCGCTTCTACAAATTGGTGGATGCGGTGCATCCGTTCTTGTTGTTTGAGGATGGTTTGGCTAGAAATGGGGCGAACGTGAAGGGCTACATATTCATCAGATTCTGCCAAAAACTGGAAGATGCTCATCAATTCCATAAACTGATGAAAGCGATCCAAGTGTTGCAATTTTTTCAATCGTACGCCGGCTATCCGCTTCGTTTCACCCGTAAATGCGAGGCCTGTTTTCGCCCGCTCCATTAGGTCTACGACCTTTTTTAATTCAGGAATTCGAATCAAGCCCCCTTCGAAATAGGTCTCAGGAAACTGAATTACAACCGTTTCTACCGTGGTCTTTACCCCATAATCAAAATTCAAATGCGGAATATAGGACCCGATTAAGGCCAAATCACATCCCTCATAAGTCGAGATGTGTTCTCCGATGTGGCGTATTCCCTTTTCCGCCTCCACATAGACTAATTCGATTTCGGGGTGGAAATGCCAATAGAAAACTTCATTCAATTTAGGGGTCAAAAGAAACCTAAACGAACTATCATGATCTGGTAGAATTTGCTCTAAATTCAATTTCATTTGCCTAAAATAGCTAAATGTCGGAATAATATATCAATACAGTACAAATAATTGTCAATAGGACAGAAAAATAGGCCATTTGCACCTACTACCTTTGGCCTATCAAATAACAACCTATGAAAACAGACATCCCTAACAATGCCCACTACGATATTCCGGGCAATCCGTCCACTGCAAAAAGTAGTGCTCTGAAATTAAATGACCGTTCAAACGGCGAACCACTTCGCGTTTTGAGCGAGGAGGATTGGGCTTTTTGGAAACACAACGGATATGTAGTCATCAAGCAAGCGGTACCGCGCGAACAAGCCTTAAAAACGGCGGCTTTCTTGTATGAATTTGAAGAAAAAGATCCGAATGATTCCTCGACTTGGTATACCGCTCCACGGGCAGAAATGAAGATGAAAGAGCTGGCAAACACGGGGATGGTGGAATGTTATAATAGCCAATTGCAATGGAATAATCGGTCTACTCAGCGCGTATATGATGCGTTTGTGGATATTTGGGGGACAGAGAAATTATGGGTAACGATTGATAGAGCTAATTTAAATTTCCCCATTCGTCCGGGCCACGAATATAAAGCCTTTATTCACTGGGATTACGATCCGGAGACAAAACCGGTGAATGTCCAAGGAGTTTTGGCCTTAGCCGATCAACTAGACGAAAACATGGGGGGCTTTCAGTGCATCCCGGAACTATTCCGCAATTACGATACCTGGAAATTAACGCAACCAGAAGACCGCAATCGCTTCCTTCCAGATACGACTGGCTTTACTCCTACTAAAGTTAAATTAGAAGCGGGGGATTTGTTGATATTCAATAGTTTGCAACCTCACGGAATCCGGGCGAATAACAGTGATAAAGTGCGCTGTGCCCAATACATTTCGATGATGCCGGCGGAGGAAGATAACGAAGAACTGCGCACTTGGCGAGTGAATTCGTGGCGCGAACGCATCGCTCCTGAGGGCTATGCCTTCCCTGGGGATCCACGCAAATGGGAACAAACAAAATACGAAACGGCTCATTTGAACGAACTAGGCCGAAAAATCCTAGGTTTAGATCGCTGGTAATGATGAGAGCCCGAAATTATTCGGGCTTTTTCTTTTACCAACGTAAATCCCTAAATTGGGATATGAAAAAACTGCTCCTACTCCTCGCCCTTATCAGCTTTAGCGCCTCCGCCCAAATCGCAGAGAAAGTTAAATCAATGAAAGCCCATACGGGTTATTTCAACTTCTATTACGACGAGTCGAATGACAAGATCTTTTTAGAAGTCAAAAAGCTGAACGAGGAGTTTCTCTACACCTATTCGCTTGCGCAGGGCGTGGGAAATAATGACCTAGGTTTAGACCGCGGTCAATTGGGTAATGAGCAGGTTGTTTTCTTCGAAAAGCAAGGAAATAAAATTTTCCTAGTTCAACCAAACACCCAATACCGAGCGAATACGAGCAATGCTTTGGAGAAATTATCAGTGCAACAGGCCTTTGCGAAGTCAGTATTATATGGTTTCAAGATTGAAGCGGCATCCGATGGAGCCTATTTAATCGACATTACCGATTTCCTCATGCAGGATGCACATGGCGTTTTAAAACGCTTGACGCAGGCAAAACAAGGAAGCTATAGTTTAGATAAGTCCAAAAGTTCTTTGGCCTTAGACCGCACTAAATCATTTCCTAAAAACACCGAATTCGAGGCACGCTTAACTTTTGCTGGCAATGGCACAGGAGCAGAAATCCGCTCAGTAGCCCCTAACGCAGACTTTGTGACAGTGGTAGAACATCATTCATTCATCGAATTACCGGACAATAAATACACACCGCGTGAGTTTGATCCCCGTTCAGGCGCGAACGCGATCTCTTTCCAAGATTATTCTTCCCCAGTCAATGAGGTGGTGTTGAAGCAGTGGATTACGCGCCA
>JBJTMW010000295.1:0-4845 GCA_046070715.1 Aquirufa sp.
AGCCCCTATCTTTGTAAAAACAAATCCGTTTAGAATGAATACGATTGATGAGGCGATGATCGCCATCTTAGAGAAGCGATTAGAATTGAGCAAATTAAATTACTCAGATGATACTTACGATGATGTAGAGGAAATGCTACATGATTTGGAAGATGATTTCAATGAGAAATACGGAGATCAATTAGAAGATATTTTGGAGAAAGTGCATTTAAAGCATTGCCCAGAATCGGATGTTTTATTACCTACTGCCTATTTAGCGAAGAAATTCGTGGAGACGGCTGATGGAGAAATCGAAATTGGCAAAAAAGAAGGCGTTGAAGTAGAATGGATCGAAGATCCCGTTGCGAACGCTCGCTTAGTCTTGTTACCAGCACCTACCCGCGTTTTATTGATGACTCCTAAGGGAATCGATATTGTCTGGGAAGCAGAATAAACTTTATTGTCTGGAAAGCAGAATAAATAGAAAGGGGCTCGATTCAAATTGAGCCCCTTTTTTTAGATCCAGTTGATTCCTTTTTTCAATAAATCAAAAGTCTTCTGTCCTTCTGGAAACACCTTCGGATCATACATATACTCCCAGGCCGCCATCGGAGGCAAACTCATCAAGATCGATTCCGTTCTTCCGTTCGTCTCTAAGCCAAACTTCGTTCCTCTGTCGTGTACTAAATTAAATTCTACGTAACGCCCGCGGCGAATGTATTGAAATTCTTTTTCCGCTTGCGAAAACTCACGCGATGCGTTCAATCGCATCAAATGACTGTAAATAGGCTCAAAGGATTCTCCCACGGCTTTGACAAACTCAAAAACCGTTTCCTTATCTCCTTTAATATAATCGAAGAAAATCCCTCCAATTCCACGTGTCTCTTCGCGGTGTGGACTATAGAAATAATCATCCGCCCACGTTTTGTATTTCGGATAATAGCTCGAATCAAAACGATCACAAACGGCTTTCAATTGCTCGTGAAACCACTTTGCTTGCTCCGAAATGATGATATGCGGTGTTAAATCAATACCACCACCAAACCAAAATTCCCCATTACTCAACTCAAAATACCGCACATTCATGTGAATGATGGGTACCCAAGGATTCTCTGGATGCATGACGATCGAAACTCCGGTGGCAAAGAATTCAACTTCTTCGGTCACGTTTAAGCTTGTGACCATCTTCGGATGCAGGGGACCTTCGACAGCAGAAAAATTAACCCCTGCCTTTTCTAAAATTCCTCCTTTGGCTAAAACACGCGATCTTCCGCCACCACCTTCTGCCCGAGTCCACTTGTCCTCTTGAAAAGAAGCGACTCCATCTGTGGCGGCAATTCCCGCACAAATCCTATCTTGTAAGCCTTGAAAATAGGCCGCAATATCGTTTTTATTCATTTTACTGAGGAGAACCCGTCGAGTCTGACGCGGTCGCATTATCATCTAACAAAGCATTCATCGAATCCAATTCAGCATCAGATACTTGAAGCGAATCTGGCAAGGCATAAGAACCGTTTGAGCAATCAAAATCCTTCTTCACCACGCGGCGATCTAGTTTTTCAAATGGTTGCGGACGGTACTGCGCTAACATCGGGTCTTTCACCACTTTAATCATAAAGCGTTTAAAGATCGGCAAGGCCGTTTTAGAACCCTCCCCTAAAGCACCCGTCCTAAAGTGAATCGAACGATCATCGCCACCTACCCAAACACCAGAAATCAAATTATGTGACATACCTATAAACCAGCCATCGGAATGGTTCGAAGTCGTCCCTGTTTTACCAGCGAAAACACGCGCATAACGATTGTCTTTGGGTAATAAAATATCGCCTTCCCCATACAACAAGGAGCTACCGGTTCCACTTTCATGAATGACACCCTCTAGCATGTAACGGACTAATTGTGCTGATTCTTTGCGAATTACTTGCTCCATCGTTGGATCAAATCGTTGCAACACCTTACCATTTTGATCTTGGATCTCTTGAACGAGCATGGGCTCCACGTGCATTCCTTCGTTAACAAAGGCAGAATAGGCGCCTATCATCTCAAAAAGATTCACATCAAAAGAACCTAATCCAATCGAGGCCACCGCCTTCAATGGACTCTTGATACCCATTTTCTTCGCGTAATACATGACGGTATCTGCACCCACTTCATTCGTAAGTCGGGCGGTAACGGAGTTGATACTTTGGGCTAATGCCCGCTTGATCGGCATTTCTCTACCGGAGAAACTTCCATTTGCATTGCCTGGACGCCACATTTCTTTTTCCCCTTTTGCATTCTCCACTTCGATTTCAAACGGCTCATCACGCATCATATAACAAGGCGAAAGATCCTTCGGACCATCAATCGCAGAAGTATACACAAATGGTTTAAAGGTAGAACCTGGTTGACGTCGACCTTGTTTAACGTGGTCGTATTTGAAATATTTAAAGTCCAAACCACCCACCCAGGCCTTAATATGACCCGTAAATGGATCCATCGTCATCATACCTGCCTGCAAAAATTTCTTGTAATATTGAATTGAATCGTAGGCACTCATCGTACGCTTTTCTTCACCCATCGAGTTGCGCGAATACACCCACATATCGCGCTTCACATCTTTCATGTAGTGTTTAACGGAATCAGGGTTCTTCGGGAATCGAGCCGATAAATATTTGTAATATTCTGTCCGTTTCGCTACTGTATCGATGAACCCGGGAATTTCTTGACCATTTTCTCCAACCCATGGATTTTGATTAGCCCAGTGATTATCAAAGTTCTTTTGTGTGGCACGCATTCCTTCTTCGACCGCTTCTTCTGCGTAAATCTGCATTTTGGAATCGATCGTAGTCACAATCTTTAAGCCATCCCGGTACAGATCTAATTCAATATCATTCTTTTCTGCCCATTCATTTAGGTATTTCGCTACAGCTACTTTGAAATAATTACCCGTGCCATCATAAGGAGATTCCTCGTTTTCATGCAATTCAATAGGCATAACAGCTAGCGAATCATAATCTGTTTTACGCAAATAACCCGCCTTCACCATTTGGGCTAAAACGACATTTCTACGCTTCCAGGCCTTGTTTTCTGCCAAAGGCTTTCCAACATAGCGCTTCGGATTATAGGTTGTAGTGGCTTTTTGTAAACCAACTAAAATCGCTGCTTCCTGAATGTTCAGACTGTCCGGTGAAGTATTGAAATAGGTCTTGGAAGCTACCTTAATTCCATAGGCATTATTGCCATAATCCACGGTATTTAAATACCACAAAATGATCTCATCCTTGGTATAAAAACGCTCTAATTTGATAGCAGTGACCCATTCTTTGGACTTATAAATCAACTTATTTAATCCTGGTATATAGCCCAAAAGACCCGTCTTCACAAAGCCCTTCTTCGTTCTTGTTTTGAATAAATTCTTCGCTAATTGTTGAGAAATCGTACTTCCACCCCCACGATCACCTCCTTTGGCGATACCCACTAATACACCAGCCCAGGCTTGAAAATCAATTCCGGTATGCTCGTAAAAACGCGCATCTTCCGTCGCCACTAAGGCCTTCACTAAATAGGGTGAAATCTGATTAAAATCGCGTATGGGCGTTCTATTCTCCGCAAAAAACTTGCCTAAGAGCACTCCATCAGCAGAATAAATCTCAGAGGCTTGAGAAAGTTTAGGGTTCTGTAAGTCATCAACACTTGGCATTTCTCCCGTTAAAAAGAAGAAATTAGTCTCAATGACCAATAAATAAACCAACACAAAGAGAGCAGACTTTGCAAAGAACTTGTATCCTTTTACGATGGGTTTATAATAGGGAGTTGTCTTATCTACTTTGGAATCGTAATAAGCCTGCAATTTGCGTCCTTGCGTTTGAACAAAAACTTGTCCTAATACCGCATAGCCTACACAGATGCTGTGAATACGTTCACCTACTACTTTTTTGAAACCCGCTAGCAATAACAAGCCAAAAGCGGACAATTTCGCAGAAACAAACGCTTTTCCTTGAGCATATTTCTCTTTGATGTTTGCTAGCATATTAGTCAATTTCTAATTTTTCCAAGATACTCATTAAATCAGAAAAATCGCGAAAACCGGGACGGTCTTCTTTTCCTGCCATTAAACCAATTCCTTGGATCGATGTTTGTTCCACCCATTCCTCTAAATCCTCTTCTGGAACGTCTAAACCTAAAATAATTGGATATTGCGCCGCCCAAATTTCAATAGACGATTCCATTCCCTGCAAGGATTCAGCACCCTCGCCCACTAATAAAAAGTGACTCACATAGGGCGCCGCAGAGGCAAATAAGGCCGGTAAATTATCTGTATCGATGTTGACACGCAGTATTTTAGGTAGATCAATCTCTTGAATCAACACCAGATTCACCTTCGAATCAATTTCAATCGCATCCGGCTGATGAGAAGCAACTAAAGCCTTTATTTCCTCCGGATTCAATCCTGCACACTCGCCTACGATCTGAACACCAGCTAACCAGTTACGAATCTCCACAAATTTCTCTAAAGGCATCGCCAAAGGGAAACCCAACCACTCCACTCCCATTCCTGCACAGTAGCGTGCATCGGAGAGATTTTCAATCGAACTGACTTTGACTTTCGTTTTTAACATAGACGGTATTTGAATAATGAGCAAAAATACGCTTTGTACACGTATTTACAAAGATTAGCCGTAACTTGCAGCATAATTTCGTCAGGCATTGAACCTGAGCAGCAAATATGGAGAAAAAAGGACGCGTTTTAGTCGCTATGAGCGGCGGCATTGACAGCTCGGTCGCAGCTGTTTTACTACACGAACAAGGGTATGAGGTCATCGGAATGACGATGAAAACCTGGGATTACGCCAGCTCTGGTGGCGATAAAAAGGAAACAGGTTG
>JBJTMW010000296.1:0-2812 GCA_046070715.1 Aquirufa sp.
CCTTGGACGCGGTCGTTCGGGAACAAGTAGCTGTAACGGAATTCACGGTAACGGAGGTATATCAGAAACAAGGCAAGGATTGGAAGATGCTCGCCTTAACGTTTAGCAGCGTGCGTGATACCCACCAGATAAAACACTAGAATTAATTCTATATATTTAATTGATTCTTTTAAATCACCTAGACTATGATCAAGAAATATTCCGTTAAGATTAACAAGAAAGTCCACCAAGTAGAGGCGGACGAAAACATGCCCCTTTTGTGGGTTCTCCGAGATATTCTCGGCATGGAAGGTACAAAATACGGTTGTGGCGTGGGCTCCTGCGGGGCTTGCACGGTGCATTTAAATGGGGATGCGGTTCGCTCTTGCCAATTGCCGATTTCAGCTTTGGCGGGGATGGAAATCACAACCATCGAAGGTTTATCTGCGAAAGGTGACCATCCCGTTCAAAAAGCGTGGTTGGACGTTGACGTGGCTCAATGCGGCTATTGTCAATCCGGCCAAATCATGAGCGCCGCGGCACTCTTGAAAAGCACACCTAACCCTACGGAAGAAGATATTGAGAACTTCATGACCGGCAATATTTGTCGGTGTGGAACCTATACCCGTATCAAAAAAGCCATCCAACAAGCCGCAGCGAAATCATGAAAAAGACAGAAACTAATTACAGCAGACGTTCGTTCTTAAAAGTATCATCGCTTTCCGGAGGAGGCATGATGCTAGGTATTTCTTGGTTCGCGAGTGCAAAACCCGTGGAATCGCTCGGTGAATTGAACATCGAACCCGTATGGCAAGAGGTGACCAGTTTCATCAAAATTGCGTCGGATAATTCAATCAAAATATTTTCTCCCAATCCAGAATTTGGCCAAAATGTGATGACATCTTTACCGATGTTAATCGCTGAGGAATTGGATGTGGATTGGAAACAAGTGGAAGTGGAGCAAGGGAATTACGATCCTAAAGCTTTCCCACGCCAATTTACCGGCGGTAGCCAGGGCATTCGCATGGCTTGGAAGCAATTGCGGACGGTGGGTGCTGCGGCCCGACAAATGATTTTGACGGCGGCAGGCCAAGCATGGAATTTGCCTGTTTCGGAGTTAACGACCTCGAACGGTTTGGTAACTCATGCGTTCAGTGGCAAATCCGAAAGCTACGGAAGCTTTGCGGAGGCAGCTTCGAAATTACCGGTTCCCAAGGACATCGTTTTAAAAGGAAATCAATCTTTCCGTTTGTTGGGAACGCCACAAAAGAATGTGGTGGGACCTAAAATCGTGCAAGGAAAACCATTGTTTGGTTTGGATTACCGCGAGGCTGGCATGTTATATGCCATGACAGAACGACCTCCGGCTTTCGGGATGCAATTGAAATCCTTCGATGCGACCGCGGCGAAAAAGATGCCGGGCATCGTGGATATTTTCCCAATCAAAGTCTACAATGACGACCACAAATTTGCGGGTTTTGATACGCGTTCCTTCAATGAGGTTATTGCCGTCGTGGGTAAATCTACCTGGGATGTCATGAATGCGCGGAAGAAAATCAAGGCGGTTTGGGAAGTAGGTCCTGAAAGAAAAGAAGCCGGTCAAAATAACCGCGAAACCTTGATTCCATCGGGTTTAGAAAGCACGAAAAAGCATTATGCCCAAATGCTGGAAATGGATAAAAAACCCGGACGCATCGAGCGGAAAGATGGGGATCCTGAAAAGGCTTTTGCGGAGGCGAAACACGTGATTGAGCGGACTTTTACAGCGCCGTTTTTAGCGCATAATATCATGGAGCCTACGAATACCTTTGCGCATTTTGTTGGCGACAAAGTTCGTTTCGTGGCACCGATTCAGATTCCCGACATGATGGTTCCATCTATCGTGGCACGCTTAGGAATTCCGAGAGAAAATATATCGATTGAGTTAGCGCGTATGGGTGGCGGTTTCGGTCGGCGCGCTTACGGTCACTACATGATCGAAGCAGCCTTGATCTCAAAGCAAGCTAACGCACCTGTCAAATTAATTTACACACGGGAAGATGATGTGAGTGGAGGTATATACCGACCATCCTATCAATTAACTTACCGTGCCGCCTTCGACGAAAACAAGCGTTTAACGGCGATGCACATCAAAGGTGGAGGTGTTCCTGAATCCCCTTTGCACGCGAATCGTTTCCCGGCAGGGGCGTTGGATAATTACCTAGCTGAGAGCTGGGCGATTCCATCGAACATTACGATTGGTGCGTTCCGCGCGCCGCGTTCGAACTTCAACGCAGCTGCAGAGCAGTCGTTTTTGGATGAGATTTCGGAATACATGGGCAAAGACCCGATTGCATTCCGTTTGGAATTATTGCAACGTGCGAAAGACAATCCAGTAGGGAAAACCAACGATTACGATGCGAGCCGTTACATGGGCGTGTTGGAATTAGTTCGCGATAAATCGGGCTGGGGAAAACCGGAAAACGCGGGTAAAAAGCGCGGCGTTTCGGCGTATTTCTGCCACAATTCCTATGCAGCGCAGGTCATTGACTTGCAAGTGAAAGGTGATCAAGTGACAGTCGACCAAGTAACTACTGCCTTGGATTGCGGCGTGGTTGTGAATCCTGAGGGAGCGAAAAATATGGCCGAAGGTGCAGCAATCGACGGAATTGGCAATGCCTTGTTTGGTCAGTTGACCTTAACGGATGGTAAAACGGACCAAAAGAATTTCGATACCTACCGCATGATTCGCCACAATGAGGCACCGAAGAAAATCGACGTGCATTTTGTGAAGAATGAGATTGACCCTACGGGTCTTGGCGAGCCGCCATTCCCTCCGGTTTTTGCTGCGGTG
>JBJTMW010000297.1:0-3704 GCA_046070715.1 Aquirufa sp.
GCCGGTTCTAAGCGAAGCGCTTCCTTCCATGCCTCGAGTGCTTTATCGACTAAATGCAAGCGAAAAAGGACGTCACCATAGTGTTCCCACAAAGTCGCGGACACATTTTCTTTGTCTTTCAAGGCCGCCTCCATGGCCACACGGGCTTCTGCGAATCGTTTTAATTCATACAAGACCCAGGCGCGAGTATCCTGATAGGTTCCATTTTTCGGGTGATCTGCGACTAAACGCGCAGACAAGGTATCCGCCAAAGCCAATTTTTCTTTCCGAATCGACAAAAAATAACTGTAATTATTCAGTACATGATCGTCTTTTGGATTAGCGGCTAAGGCTTTTTCGAAGGCCTCATCTGAAGCGGCATTATTTCCTAGAGCCTGGTAGGCATCCCCTAAAATAGGATACACCCACGGCGCCATGCGAGGGTAATTATCTAGCGCCTCTAGGGCATGTTCCACTACCGCCTCTTTTCGATTTAATTCCCAATCTAATTGAATGATGCGCACCCAGAGTTCTTCCTGAACGGGACCTAAATTCGCTGCTTGTAGGTAGAAGGCATTTTTATCGGCTAGTTCTTTCGCCTCATCGCCTTTTGATAAAAAGACAAATTGCTTCACCCGAATCATATCCGGTTCATTGTCGAAGCGGTGATCGTCGTAGGCTAGCAGATTTTCGAAGCATTCCAAAGCCTTTTTATACTCCTTGTTCGCTAAAAGTAAATCACCGTACAAAAGCCCATAATCGAAGGAATAGGGCGACAAAAGATGGGCCTTTTCGGCATTTGTTCTAGCTGAGGTGAGTTGTTTGTCGGCGAGGTAGCTTTTGGCCAAATAATAAAAGACCGCCGGCTCCTGCGTCTGCACTTTAGCGAGTTTCTCGAAAACGAGAATCGCCTCGCCAAAATCCTCCTTCATGTAGGCACGCATGCCGTCCACCATGAGTGCTTCAGGAAGCACTTCTGATTGCGCTGAAACCTGCGCAGCCGCAGAAAAAAACCCACCTAAAAGTAAAATCAAATAAGTGAGTTTTCGCATCATTTTTTACGCTACCGTGACATTCACGAACAAGTTAGACTCCTCAAAAGTAAGTTCAGTTGAAGCCGAATCCACCCACTCTAAACTCAAGGCTTGCACCTCTTGTGAGATATAGACTTTGAATTCGTTCAAGCTGGCCGTCCATTCTTCGTCCGAACGCTGCACTTGGATATTTATTTTGTCCGTCACATCGAAACCAGACTCTTTACGTAGGTTTTGGATACGATTCACGAATTCACGGGCATTTCCTTCCCGAACTAATTCCGGCGTTAAGGTATTGTCTAACGCAATCGTCAAACCGCCTTCGCTTGCCGTCAAATAACCCGGCATATCTTCCGTCAAAATTTCAATGTCCGCTAACGCGATCTCAAATCCTTGAATCTTAGCCGAACCCGCTGATTCTATTGCTGCTAAATCATCTGCAGACATGCCCGTGATAGCCTCCGCGACCACTTTCATATCTTTCCCAAACTTAGGCCCTAAAGCCTTGAAATTAGGCTTCACTTTCTTGTTCAATACCCCAGACGCGTCATCTAAATAATTGACTTCCTTCACGTTCACCTCTGATTTGATCAGGTCTTCCACGCGACGGATTTGATCTCTTACTGACTCTTGCAACACAGGAACTAGAACTTGCGCTAAAGGCTGACGCACTTTCAAGCGGTGCACCTTGCGAATCGAGTGAACCAGTGAACAAATGCCTTGCGCTAATTCCATCGAGGTCTCTAAAGCTGGATTTTGCAGGCTCGGATTTGCCTTCGCAAAATGCGTCAAGTGAACCGATTCTTTGCCCGTCAAATTCTTGTATAGCCATTCCCCGTAGAACGGAGCGATAGGCGACATTAATTGCGCCACCGTTTCTAAACAATGGTATAAAGTCTCGTAAGCTGCTTGCTTATCCGCGTTAATCGCCTGATTAGCCGTTTCCGGATTCCAGAAGCGTCGGCGTGACAAACGAACATACCAATTAGATAAGTGATCACACACGAAATCTTGAATCGCGCGACCTGCTTTCGTAGGCTCATAGGTATCAAAAGACTCATCTACCTCCGCGATCAAATTCATTAATTTAGATAGAATCCAACGATCTAATTCCGTTAAATCTTCCTCCTTAATGCCTTTTTGCTCAAACCCATCGAGATTAGCATAAAGAGCGAAGAAGTTATACGTATTCGTTAGTGTGCCAAAGAACTTATTGCGCACCTCCGTAATCCCAGCTAAATCAAACTTTAAATTATCCCAAGGCTGCGCATTCGTGATCATATACCAACGCGTTGGATCCGCTCCATAGCTCTTCAAAGTCTCGAATGGATCGATGGCGTTGCCTAAGCGTTTGGACATCTTGTTTCCGTTTTTGTCCAAAACCAATCCTGTCGAAACGACATTCTTGAACGCCACAGAATCTTCCACCATACTCGAAATCGCATGCAAAGTAAAGAACCAACCGCGCGTTTGATCCACCCCTTCCGAGATGAAATCCGCCGGATAACTCTGCTTAAATACGTCTTGATTTTCGAATGGATAGTGCCACTGCGCAAACGGCATCGCACCTGAATCGAACCAAACGTCAATCAAATCCAATTCTCTTGTTAACACATTTCCTGTCGCAGAAAGTAAGAATACCTCATCCACGAATGGACGGTGTAAATCTGCCTCTCCTGCTGCTAAAGCCTTTAAAAACGCAGTGTTCCCTGCTGATTGCGCCGACGTTAATATTTCAGAAGCCTGCGCTTTCTCGATCTCCGATTTCAATTGCTCTAATGAACCAATGCAGATTTCCTCTGCACCATCTTCCGTCCGCCAAATAGGCAACGGCGTTCCCCAATAGCGAGAACGAGATAAATTCCAGTCCACTAAATTCTCTAACCAGTTTCCGAAACGACCCGTTCCAGTCGACTCCGGCTTCCACTGAATCGTCTTATTTAAGGCGATTAATTTATCTTTTACCGCCGTCGTCTTGATGAACCAAGAATCCAATGGATAATACAAGACCGGCTTGTCCGTTCTCCAACAATGTGGATACGGGTGATCAAATTTCTGTACGTTAAAGGCTTTGTTTTCCGTCTTTAATTGAATCGCAATACGCTCATCCACTGACAAATATTTGTCACGGCCTTGCTTCACGCGCTCTGCCTCTTTCTCCTCGTCCGTTAAATAGGCTTCTTTTACCGGTTCCAAAGCGTAGTCCGTTACCTGCGCCACAAAACGGCCTTGGCGGTTCACTAATGGCACTTCTTTGCCATTTTCGTCTGTAATTAATAGTGCGGGAATGTTGTTTTGGGCAGCCACTCTAAAGTCATCTGCTCCAAAAGTCGGTGCGGTATGCACCATACCCGTTCCATCTTCTGTCGTCACAAAGTCCCCTAAAATCACGCGGAACGCTGGCGCTGATGGCTGCACATACGGCATCAATTGCTCGTATTCTACCCCTTCTAAATCTGATCCTTTGCAAGTCGAAACGATCTCAAAAGGAATCGCTTGTGGCTTTTTCTCGGCTGCTTCGTAAGCCGCAAAGTCGCCGTTTTCAGCGGCTGCTTGGAAGTAGTTTTTGACTAAGTCTTTAGCCAACACCACATAAACCGGCAAGTAGGTGTAGGGATTAAAGGTCTTCACTAACACATAGGAAATATTCTTTCCGGCGGTCAAAGCGGTATTCGAAGGCAAGGTCCAAGG
>JBJTMW010000298.1:0-8424 GCA_046070715.1 Aquirufa sp.
TGTGCAATTAGGCTTCGTGACCTTAGGAATTCTAGGGTTAATCCGATTCATTCAGCAAAAATCCAGCTGGACAGAAATTAAAAAGCCCTTGTTATATGCCGCCGGTTTAAGCGGCGGACTTGCGTTATTTTTCGGGATGGCACCGGATTTATTCTTTGATTTCAAAGGACCTAATTTTGGAGGAGCCTTAATTCAAGATACGGCGCTGAATAACCAAATTTGGCGGTCTATTCAGCTTGACCGCATCGAATTATTTCAATCGGATGCCTTCCGCAGTTTCTTCATCGTATTGATCGGGGCGGGTATTTTATGGGTGGCGAGTACAGGGAAAGTCAAAAAATCAATCTGGTTAATCGCCTTAGTACTATTGGGTATTTTTGATTTAACTCCGGTGGCGAAACGTTATTTTGGCAAAGACTTCTTTGTTTCCAAAGCTACACTAGACGAGCAAATCCTTCCTACTCCAGCGGATCAAAAAATCTTACAAGATACCACCCATTACCGTGTGGTAAATGTGGCAACGAACTTTATGAGCGATGCGACCACGTCTTATTACCACCAATCGTTAGGCGGATACCACGCTGCTAAATTGCGTCGTTACCAAGAATTGATCGAAAAACAGTTCACAGGCAATCCGGGACAAATGAACATCTTGAACATGCTGAATACGAAATACATTTTAAGCCCAGATTCAACTGGCCAATTAGCGCCACAAACGAATCCTGGTGCCTTGGGCAATGCCTGGTTTGTCGCTTCAGTTCAAGTTGTTCCTACCGCAGATGCGGCCCTATCTGATATTGGAAAAATCGATCCGCGCAACGTGGCTTTGGTAGAGCAAAAAGACGCGGCATTCGTACCTGCTAAGGACTTCAAAACGGACGGTAGCATTCGACTGACGGAATACAAACCGAATCATTTGACCTATACTTCCGATGCTAAGCAGGCGGCCTTTGCGGTGTTCTCGGAAATCTATTACCGTGGAAACAAGGACTGGAAGGCCTATATCGATGGGAAAGAAACAAATCACGTTCAAGCGGATTATGTTTTGCGAGGTTTAGCAATTCCTGCTGGGAAACATACGATTGAATTTAAGTTTGCTCCCGTTTCTGTGATTACGGGAAATAAAATTGACTTAGCAGCTTCCATCGCGATGCTATTATTTATTGCATTCGCTTTTTACCAAGCGGCTAAGGCCAAAAAAGAAACCATATGATCTACTCCATGACGGGCTTTGGAAAATCCCAAAAAGAACTCCAAGACCTGCAAATCCGTGTCGAAGTTAAAAGTCTAAACTCGAAGTTTACGGATATTTTTTGCCGTGTTCCTAAATCGCTTTCAGCGAAAGAAATTGATATCCGCAATTACCTCACGCAGCAATTAGAGCGCGGTAAAATGGAGCTGAATCTGCACCTTCAAAAGAACAACGAAAACGTAGAACAAAGTATCCTGCCCCAAGGTCAAATTGCCACCTATTTTGCAGAATTAAAGCGCGTAGCGACCGAATTAGGCATCTCTAATATAGACGAAAATGCCTTGTATCTACAAGCGATGTCGATGCCAAGCTTGAACGCAACAGATCATTCACAAGATAATGAGGAGGAAATAGAGGCTTTATGGAAAGTCGTTTTTGAGGCCGTTCAAGAAGCGGTTAAAGAATGCAAGGAGTTCCGTGCGCGCGAAGGAAAGGTCGTAGAGGACAAATTCTGCGAATACATCGCTGCCATCAAATCAGGACTAGCGCAAGTGCTAGAACAAGACAAAATCCGTATGCCGGGTATCCGCGAAAGGATGCGTAACGCCCTTTTGGAACTTGGATTAAAAGAGGATTTCGATCAAAACCGCTTCGAGCAAGAAGTGGTTTATTACATCGAGAAGTTTGACATCTCCGAGGAAAAAGTACGTTTAGCGACTCACCTAGATTACTTTATCGAAATTCTAGAAGAAGGAAACGGAAAGAAACTCAACTTTATGGCCCAAGAAATTGGACGAGAAATCAACACCATCGGCTCAAAGGCAAATGATTCTACTATTCAGCGATTAGTCGTGAATATGAAGGATGAGTTGGAAAAGATTAAGGAGCAGACTGCAAATGTGTTGTAGGTGCGGAGCAATTATAAAACGTAGAGTATAGATTATAGAGTATAGATTATAGATAGAAGATAAATTAATTCTTATCCATTATTTTTTCTCTATACTCTATAATCTATTATCTCTACTCTAAAGTATAATCAACGCAATACCAAGGCACCCCAACCCTATCCCCACCCACTGCTTGTTCGTCAACTTTTCTTGGAAGAAAACCAAAGCCGTAACTGCACTTAAAAGAATAACCCCCAAGTTATAAATGGTCAATACTACCGCCCCATTTTGTTGGTAAGCATCTAAGGCTTTTAACAAAAAATAGAAGGAGAAAAAATTAGGAAGACCTAAAGGAATGGCAGCTAAAACGGATCTTAATGACCAGGTAACCCCACCCGTACTGGTCCAATACACTAAAACAAGAGTAGAAGTTGCCATCGATCCGAGTAGTAGCATCAGCGTAAAGGAAATACTTCCACCCACTTGCTGAACGATGGCCGCATTAAGGTAATTAAAGGCTGTATTTGTGATTCCATAGGCCACAAAAACGGCGACCAAAGCCCAAATGACTGGCTTTTGGACAGAACCCGCACCAGATGGACTGCAGAAATAAATAGCTGCAAAAGACAAAAGAAGTCCAGTTATTACAGATAAGGTCAAGTCTCCACCCGTCTTCCAAATAAAGAGATTCACCATCACTGGAATTACTAAGGATATATTATTCGCTAATGACGTGGGTGCCATTCCATTTTTAACGGTCGAATAACCTGATAATAAGAACGTAATAACGAAGCCGATTCCAATGCCCAGAATCCCCAAAGAATAACCCGTAGAAGGCCAATGAAAGGGGATTGCATCCATCTGATGGAAGTAGCCAGTTAAAAAACAAACAGGGTAATTCAATAAAATAGCGATACGGGTATCAATGTTAAACTTCGCATGCGCCCGAAAGTTCACCAGTAGCAAAAACGAAAATACGATGGTTAGAATTAAATACAGCATCTTATGCGTTCTTTACGAGGTCTTCCAAAAGTGCCACATACTCCGGCGAGTTATTCAAGCTTTCCACTAACTGCCAATGCTCACCACCCGCTTCTTCGAATAATTCTTTGTACTCCTCGCCTACCTCAATGGTGGTTTCCAAACAATCCGCCACGAAAGCTGGAGAGAAAGCTAAAATCTTCTTCTTACCCTCTTTAACGAGCTTTTTAATGGTTTCATCTGTGTAGGGCTGTAACCAAGGGTCACGCCCTAAACGGCTTTGGAAAGCTGTGCCAAAGGTTCCAGGTTTTAATCCCATCTCCTTCGCGATTAAACGCGTGGTTTCGTGGCATTGGGCCCGGTAACACGTATGGTTCTTTTCCGTGATGCTTTCGCAACAAGTACCAAAAACACAGGTATTCTTGGTGATATCACCCTTGCGGATATGGCGCTCTGGAACGCCGTGATAAGAGAATAAGTAGTAGTCGAAGTCGACGTCTTTTTGGTAGTTCGCGGCTTTATCAGCGAAGTATTTGGCAAAAATCGGATGCTGGTAAAAATAGCTCACCATCGATAGTGAAGGCATAATTTGCCAATCAGACATAATTTCCATCACGCGCTCGTAGACCGAACCGGTGGTAGCTGATGCGTATTGCGGGAAGAAAGGAATGACGATTAATTTCTTCAGACTGGCTGCCTGCATTTCAGACATGACCGACTTCAAATCTGGACTCTGGTAACGCATGGCTAAGCGAACCATATAGCCCTCACCCAAGGTTTCCGCTAAGGACGCACAAACGTCCTCCCCATAAAACTTCAAAGGAGAACCGCGCTCTTCCCATAATTCTTTATAGATTTTGGCCGATTGAGGAGCTCTAAAGGGAGCAATAATCCCGTTCACTAACAAGTAGCGGAATGGATAGGGAATGTCTATGACACGTCCATCCATCAAAAACTCCCGTAAATACTTGCGTACACTGGGGGTACCCGGATCATCTGGAGTTCCCAGATTCACTAATAAAACACCGATCATAGTTCTAATTAAAGCACAAATTTGTGCCTAAAAAACTAGAATACCCAACCTTCCGGAGTAATTTTTGTCCGCGTAGGAGATTCGATACAAGGCGCCTTGTCTTGGCAACCGACAGAACCGGGAGGACACGAATAGGTATCACCTGGAATAATCGAAATTATGGGCTCCTCACCTAACGGAATATTCTTCCGGCGATCGATGATAAAGATCTTTTTACGCACAGAAAACACATTAAAAATACCCAAAACGCGTTCAGATGGAGTCGTTAACGATTTGATATTTAAACTAAAACGCGTCTCAGCAGGCACATCAAAAAGGGAGCCTGATGATTGCACTTGGGAAATTAAGGATTGGTAAAAGGCAAACGCATTTTTCGTGATAGAGCGCTGTTCTAAACGGAAATAATATGGTGTCCAATTATCAAAAGGGATACGTGCGACTTGACGTCCCACCACGCGCTGGCCATTCGTTAACACATCAGAAAATACATTCAAATCATTATTACTAGTAATATCCCAGCAGTTCCCATCGCACATGTAGTTTAAAATCACATCCGTAGGAAATTTAGGTTGCACGCAATCTAACTTTTTGAAGTCGTATTTTCCACCGTCCGTACATGTTGCACAAAAGCCGATTTTCTCGTAATGCTTCCAATTCCAAAGGTAAAAATCACCTTCTGATGGCAGGTCTTTGAAATCTAGGTAAACCGTGAAACCTGCCCGGCGAACATCTACTTTGTCATATTGCTCAAACGTCTCAAAACGGGTAATCGCATTTTCAATCTCCGGCACCGCCTTCATCGTCTCTGCCGTACTTTCATAGGTTTGCCCTGTTAGCATCTTCACGTTTAACTTGTAGGTGGAAGCTACGGCCCCTTTCCATCCAGACGGGGGATAGTAAGTCCCTAATGGAATGCCTTCTGTGAAGGGTGTTTTGTTGCCATTTTGGTCCGTCACAAAAACAACTGCTTTTGAAATGGGCAAAGCTAATTGCGATAACAACCGATTAGAGGAGCTAGTCAAGCGTACCTTACTCAAATCAGGATCATCTGAAATATCGGCTTCAATCGTAGTGAATGAAGTCGCATCGATTTGAACAAAATCCTTAATGGGATTCACGCAAGCCCAGGTGACTACGCCTAACAGAAATAGGTAAAAAAGTATATTTTTAGGAGATAAAGACATATTACAAGAATTTGAAATTATAGGTTAACGAGATAAATGGAGAGGCGAAAACGCTTAATTCATACGCTCTTAACCCATTCTTTGTTGATTTAAAGAAGACAGAGTAGGGATTTTGGCGACCATATAAATTATAGATCGTAAACACCCAGCTTCCTTCCCAACGTTGTTTTTTCATGGAAGGATTATTAATCGTCCACGAGAAATCTAATCGGTGGTAATCTCTTACCCGGTCATTATTACGTTCTGCAAAAACAGGAAATTTCTTGCCCCCAATTTCATACGATCCAGAAGGAGAAGAGAATGGACGACCCGTATTATAGGCAAATGTAAAGGAGAAACTGTGGTGCGTCGTCGGTTGAATATTCAACATCATGTTAAACGTATGTGGCTTATCATAATTCGTCGCAAACCAGTCTCCACCGTTGATCGCTTGTACCTCTGGATAGTCCCCGATCATTTGATTAAAGGCCCTAGCGTAGGTATAGGATACCCAGCCAGACACCTCACCTTTTTTCTTTTGGACCATCAATTCCATTCCATACGCCTTACTTTTTCCCGTAATTAATTGTGTCTCAATATTCGGATTTAATTGCAAATTAGCTCCTGAAACAAAATCCAAGGTGTTTCTCACATCCCGGTAATAGGTTTCAATCGAGGCCTCATACACATTTTCGTTGTAGGTTTTAAATAAGCCTAAAGAAAGGAAATCACTTTGTTGTGGCTTGATAAAAGTATCAGCCGTCTTCCAGCGCGAAGTAGGTAATGGTGTCGTATTATTCGATAATAATTGGAAGAATTGTTGCTGGCGATTATAGCCAAATTTCATCGTGGTGTTTTCTGCCAAAGAATATTTCATGGTCAAACGAGGCTCAAATCCTCCATACGAAGCCATTACTTCGCCATCCCCATAATTGGTTTTCTTGACAATCGAATTTAAGGAAGGCACTTGACCCGGAACGTATTCATTAATGGTCCCCGCCCCCATTCGGTAATATTGAGAATAGCGTAGACCTGCTTGCACCGTGAATTTGGGACTAATCGTCCATTCATCATCCGCAAACACCCCTAATTCATAGGATTGTTCCAAAGGCAATTTAACGGTCGCAACTCTCGAAACAACTCCCTCATTTAAATTACCAGGATTAATATCATAGCGCGTTCCAGTGATACCAAAGTTCATTTTGTGGTTATCGCGCGGTTGATAATCAAAACTAGCAGTCAAATTACGGTACAAGATCGAAGAATTTAAATCAATCGTATTCACCGTATCAGGTGCAAATGTCTTGGTGGAATAATCTGTCAAGGATCCACTCACCATCATGTTTAATTTAGGAGAGAAGTAGTGATTCCAATGCACCGCCACATTCGAATGTCCATAATTAAAGGACGTTTGCTTTGCGACTACGTTTTCAATACTAAATAAGGAATCTACTCGGTAGTAATCGTGGCTTAAATAAGTGGAAAGCGAAATCGTATTTTTCGTATTCGGACGGTAGAACACCTTCGTGGCTACATCAGAGAAGTTAGCGCGCAGGTTTTTTAAATAATCCGGTGCAAACCATTTGAACATAAAATCATTCACAGATAGACGTCCCGCCACTAAGACCGATAATTTTTCCTTAATGATCGGTATTTCAGCCATCACGCGGTTCGAAACTAAACCAATACCGCCTTGCATTTTGAACTTATCCGTATTCGGTTCGATCATTTTGATGTCCAAAACCGAAGCGGTACGGCCTCCAAAACGGGAAGGAACTCCCCCTTTGTACAATTCTAAATCCCGGATCGCATCGGAAGCGAAGACCGAGAACAACCCAAACATGTGCGTCGGGTTAAAGATGGGGGTATCGTCGATGAAGATTAAGTTTTGGTCCACATTCGATCCCCGAATATTCAAACCATTCGCCCCTTCACCCACGGAAGAAACACCCGGCAGTGATTGCAAACTACGAATCACGTCGACTTCGCCCATCATCGTAGGCAATTTCTTGATTCCTTTTAAACTTAATACCGTCACTCCCAAAGAAGGTGTCTGAATATCCCGTTTCGTCGCCGCACTCGAGACAATTACTTCCTCTAATTGCTTCGTTACGTTGTTTAACCCCACATTTAATTCCGTATTCGCTTTAATGTAAATTTTCGTTCGGTAGGGATTATAGCCTACAAAACTCACTTTAATGACCCATTCACCATAGGGAACGTGCACCTTATAGTTACCCGATGTATCCGTAGTAACGCCTGACTTTTTAAAATCGACTGAAATATCTGCTCCTTTTAAGGGCTCGCCCGTAGAAGCGTCGATTACTTTACCAAAAATAGCCGGAAGAGAGGTGGTTTGTGCAATGCTTTGATGCGAAAGGACAAATAGCAGTCCAAGGCAAAAGACTCTGGGTAAGAGTTTGATCATAGAATATAGGTTAACAGAAGCAATTCTGTAAATAAACAAAAATTAAAGGAGATTCCTTACATGAATAGCGACCAAAGCGCAGATATTGCGACGAAAATCAGGGCAAAGGGGGTCAGCACTTTCCAGCACAAATACATCAATTGGTCCACCCGAAGACGCGGTAGCGTCCAGCGAATCCACATTTGAAGGGCAATGAGAAGGTAGGATTTTAACATCAGCCAAACAAAACCAACTAAAGTGGCATAAATCGTCCCTGGCTCACCATTCGTCCAATCCGCTAATCGAACAGAGCCGATATTGGGAAAAGGAGAATACCAAGATCCCCAGAATAAAATAACCCCCAAGACGCTTACTAATAGCATCATACCATACTCAGACAAGAACAAAAGCGCCCAGCGCATTCCAGCATATTCGGTATGAAAACCACCCACTAATTCGGATTCTGCTTCGGGAATATCAAATGGCGCCCGATTCGCTTCCGCTAAAGAGGCAATGAAATAAATGATGAATAAAAAGAAAAACAAAGGCATCCGAAGCACATTCCAGCTTAAGAAACCACCCACCTGCGTTACATCAATGCCCAAGCCTTTTAAACCGAAGAGGTATTGCGGTTCAGCTGCGAATATCCCCTGCTGCAAGGAAATATCCTGCAAGTTCAAAGAGCCCGAAATGAGCACCACGCACAACAGAGTTAATCCTAGTGGAATTTCATACGAAACCAATTGTGCCGCAGAACGAAT
>JBJTMW010000299.1:0-4039 GCA_046070715.1 Aquirufa sp.
CGTTCTATTGCCGCATTTGTTCACGGTGGCGGATGGTGAAATCACCCCCACTTTGAAATTAAAGCGCAAGGCGATATACGCGAAACTCGAAAAGGTGATTTTAGCCTTGTATGAATAAATTGCGTTAGGCCTCTTTTTTGCGTAATTTTGATTTCTTAATGAATCGTATGTCGACAGGAAAAAAGGTAGCTCTCATTACGGGCGTAACAGGACAAGATGGCGCTTATTTAGCGGAATTTCTTTTAAATAAAGGATATATTGTACACGGAATCAAGCGCAGAAGCTCTTTGATTAACACGGATCGCATTGATCATTTGTACCAAGATCCGCACGTGGATTCAGCCTCTTTTATCTTGCACTACGGCGATTTAAGTGATTCGACGAACATCATTCGCATCATTCAAGAAGTTCAGCCAGACGAAATTTACAATCTGGGAGCTATGTCCCATGTGAAAGTATCTTTTGACGAACCGGAGTATACCGCGCAGGTAGACGGCATCGGAACCTTGCGTATTTTAGAGGCCATTCGCTTGCTAGGTTTGATTAAAAAGACCAAAGTGTACCAAGTGTCCACTTCGGAGCTTTACGGCCTTGTACAGGAAGTTCCGCAATCTGAAACGACCCCATTCTACCCTCGTTCTCCTTACGCAGTCGCTAAATTATATGGTTACTGGATCACGGTCAATTACCGTGAAGCCTATGACATGTTTGCGGTCAATGGGATTTTATTTAACCACGAATCCCCGCTTCGCGGCGAGACTTTTGTGACGCGTAAGATTACTCGTGGTGTGGCCCAAATCGCTTTGGGACAAGAGAAAAAGATTCACTTAGGTAACCTAGATGCGAAACGCGACTGGGGCCACGCAAAAGATTACATCGAAGCGATGTGGTTGATTTTGCAACAAGATACACCGGAAGATTACGTCATCGCTACGGGAATTACGACCACCGTGCGCGAATTTATCCGCCTTTCTTTTGCGGAAGTAGGCATCGAAGTCGCTTTCTCTGGCGAGGGCGTGAACGAAAAAGGAACGGTTGTTTCTTGCTCGAATCCGGCCTATCAAGTACCGGTGGGGCAAGAAGTGATCGCGATCGACCCTCGTTATTTCCGTCCTACGGAAGTAGAATTGCTAATTGGTGATCCGACGAAGGCCAAAGAAAAACTAGGCTGGACCCTCAAATACGACCTTGCTGCCCTAGTAAAAGACATGGTGCAGTCAGACGTAAAACTTTTCTCGAACAAATAAGATGAGTACACGGATCGCCATTATTGGCTTAGGATATGTGGGTTTTCCGCTGGCGGTGGAGTTTGGAAAAAACATACCCACGCTTGGATTTGATATAGATACCAGCCGCATTGCGGAACTAAATAGCGGCTTTGACCGCACACAGGAAGTGACGGCGGAGCAATTAAAGGAATCCGTTTCTTTGTCTTTTTCTTCCAATGCCGCTGATTTAAGCACTTGTAATACCTTTATTGTCACGGTTCCTACCCCGATTGACCACTTCAAAAAGCCGGATTTAAGTCCCCTTTTGAAGGCATCTGAGATGATCGGAAAGGCCTTGAAGAAAGGTGATTTAGTTATTTATGAATCTACCGTTTATCCAGGTTGTACGGAGGAAGATTGCGTTCCGGTTTTAGAGAAATTTTCTGGATTAAAATTCAACGTGGACTTCTTCTGCGGTTATTCGCCAGAGCGCATTAACCCAGGCGACAAGGTAAATACGTTGACCAAAATCAAAAAAGTTACTTCGGGGTCTACCCCAGAAATCGCCGAAAAAGTCGACCAACTCTACCGCTCCATCATCACCGCAGGAACGCACAAAGCACCTTCGATGAAAGTGGCGGAAGCAAGCAAGGCCATCGAAAACGCCCAACGCGACGTCAATATCTCGTTCGTAAACGAATTAGCCCTGATTTTCGACCGCATGGGCATCGACACCACCGAGGTATTAGAAGCCGCAGGAACCAAGTGGAATTTCTTGAATTTCAAACCTGGATTAGTGGGCGGCCACTGCATCGGCGTGGATCCGTATTATTTATTACACAAATCGGAAAGCCTGGGATACTACCCGCAGGTGATCCTTTCGGGTCGCCGCGTGAACGATAACATGGGCATTTTTGTGGCGAATAAATTAGTCAAACTCTTGATTAACAAAGGCCAAAAAATTGGCGGCGCCAAAACCCTCATGCTCGGCATCACTTTCAAAGAAAACTGCCCAGATATCCGCAACTCCCGCGTGGTTGATATCTACAAAGAGTTGGTGGACTTTGGCATGGACGTAGACGTCTACGATCCTTGGGCAAATGCGGCTGAAGTAAAGCACGAACACGGTATCGAATTAGTTTCTAAACTAGCCGATAAATACCAGGCGATTGTTTTGACCGTTGCCCACAATGAATTCCTTGACCTCCCCTTCGCAGCCCTTAAAGCAGAAAACGGAGTCATTTTTGATATCAAATCCATTCTCTCCAAAGACCTGGCTGACGCCCGTTTATAAGCATGGCCTGGTACGCGATTTATACGAAATCCCGAATGGAGAAAAAAGTCTCCTTACGTCTACAAGAGCTAGGCATCGAGGCCTATTGCCCTACCACCAAGCGCAAGAAGCAGTGGTCAGACCGCAAAAAATGGGTCGAAGAAGTTCTTTTCCGCTCCTACGTCTTCGTTAACGTCGACATGGAAAAGCAAAATGGCCTTGTCCGCCGCACCTTCGGTGTTGTGAACTTCGTCTATTGGCTTCACAAACCAGCCGTCATCCAAGATGCAGAAATTCTCGCGATCAAACAATTTTTATCTGACCACCTCGAAGTAGAAACCATCGGCACCACCGCAAAAATCGGCGACTACATCACCATCGAATCCGGCCCACTCACCGGCCAAACGGCCAAGATAGTAGGGCTGAAGAATAAGCATGAGGTCCGTCTCAAAATAGAAAGCCTTGGTTTTGAGTTGGTGGCAGCGTTAGCAGATAAATAAAGGCAATAGCCTTTATTTATCTGCTAACTAAAGCATAGAGCAAAAAGCACAAAGAATAAAGTTGGTTCAAAATAGGCTTCGCCCATTTTGATGGGTTTAGAAATATTTCATGTACATATACCCGCTCTATTCTTTAAGATTCATTTCTATGTATATGAAAGCATAGAGCAAAAAGCACAAAGAATAAAGATGGTTCAAAATAGGCTTTTCCCATTTTTGATGGGTTTAGAAATATTTCAAATACGTATACCCGCAGGGTATTACAATTTTATTCTTTATGCTCTATTCTTTATGCTTTATAATCATTCTTTATTGAGAGTTTTGAGCGTCGCTGTTAATATTTTTAATAACTCTTCTAAATCTTTCAAGGCGGAGTATCCCTCTTCATCATTAAGAATTTTTGATCGCATTAATAAGCGAATCCAGTAGTGTGTTTCTCGTGCTTCTTTGTATGCAATTGATATTTTGTATTTGAAATCGTTGCGTGAAAATCCTCCAATAGCCTCTTCTAAATTGGCCCCGATTGAGGTAGAGCAACGCAATAATTGTTTTCCTAAAACGAATTCTTTGTCCTCATATATCAGCTTTCTGCATAGAGAGACCATTTTTAAAGAAAAGTCAAAGGATTTTGTAAGTGCTGGATTTTCTGTCATCATAGTGGTTATTTGATGACAAGATTAGGGAATGTTTTGCGGTGGAGCTATCTAGTTATTTATAATTTATCTTTTTTTAAATAATAAAGCACAGAGCATAAATCATAAAGTTGGTATCAAAATGGAAGGGTCCATTTTGATGATTTTAGAAATATTTCAAATACGCATACCCGCAGGGTATTCCATCTTTATTCTTTATGCTTTATTCTTTGTGCTTTATTTTGGGTTTACCCAAAAAACAAATAGCTCACCCCCACCGCTGTAACAATCCCCACCAAATCCGCCGCTAATCCCGCCCAAAGCGTGTAGCGAATGTTGCGTACTTGAACAGAGCCGTAGTACAGGGCTATGACGAAAAGGACCGTTTCGGCGGAGCCTTGGAAGACGCATGAAAGGCGGCCGGCG
>JBJTMW010000300.1:0-4080 GCA_046070715.1 Aquirufa sp.
TCGATGCCATTCGCCACCCCAAAAAGCCCCATCACATTGTGCGGTAACTTCGTGCCTGCGCCTAATTTTTCGCCATCCACGCGAGAGAAGTAATATTCCAAATTGATACCTCCACACACGGGTGCAGCCGCTTTCAAAATGTTGAACAAATACGTTCCATCCGGATCCACTCGGTAGTCAAAAGAGTTTAAGAACGAACGGCGATCTAAAAATACCCCTTTCGATAATTCCCTTCTTCCTACAATACACAAGGCATTGGTCGCGTGATTTAATTCTGGACGCGGTTCGAAAATGGAAACAGAACGCGTTCTGATTTTCTCATGAATCTCGCTTGCTCTCGCTGAGGTATCGATGGATTCGAAGCGTCTCGAACGTTCTTTGGCATTATTATCCAAAGCCTTTGCAAACAATTTCACGTGCTCCTCATGCTTGATTTTATAATCCGCAAAGGTGATTTGTTCATCATAGAACACCACATCATCGCGCGTAGTATCACGTAAACCACCTACAAAAACCGTTGTTTCAGGAATGTGAATCCCTTTTTCTCTCAAGATGGCTCTTACTTCTGGCTTATTGGCCATCTGGCTGATGACACGCGCATTAACGGATCCAGCCCTTCCGGAACATGCGCCACAGTCATAAGCGGCATAATGCGGATTATTTACAGAGCTAGCGCCATGCCCGATCACATAAACGATCGGTGCAAAGTTGTTCACTAAACCGATACTTTTCAGCAAACTTTCCACTCTGACGGCCATTTCCTCGATTTGAAAACCTACTTGAAGTCCATTTTCCATCGCTTGGTAATCCACGCGAATGGTCGAAAATTTATCTACGTGCTTCATTGAAGACGCCGTAGCGGGACTCATGGAAGGCTTAAATAGATTGACAAAAAGTTTGGCTGCTGACCAGAATCCTAAGGTTTGGCTAAATAACCAACCGGAATAGAAATTATGGCTGTGCTTCGAGAAATGCAGATCAGTTCCTAAATCCTTCGCGCTTCCCTCCTCCTTTATCAAGTATTTCGGGGTAACGGGTGCTGGACAAAGTTTGGTATAAAATTTACCCCCTACCGGCTGGTAGAAAAACTCCACAGAGAAGAATCCAGGCGTTCCATAGGTATCACAAGCTGGATCTAATTTCTCCAAATGCCGTCTAAACGAACATTCCCGGTCATCAATACAAAACATCGCTTGGAAACTCTTTGTATGCGGTTTGATGGAATCGACCTTTTCCATCTGTAATCCCTTTAACACCTGGTCGTAATAGGACCATTCAAAGGCTTCTTGCCAAAGACTCAGCACCTCCATTTTCTCTGAATAGGCAATGGGATCATGTAATGGAATAATTTTTTCCGTTACAAAATTACCCACTGGAGACCAAGACTGGTCTAATTTATAGTTCAGCGCATCATACTCGAGTAATAATTCGAACAGAATTAAGTCTTCTAATTTGATTAAACGCGTATCTAACAAGGATTGTGGTAGATCTTCGACCGTTGAAACCATCCCAGACCATCCCTGATGTGAAAATTGCTGATCGTATAAATATTGCTCATACAAGGATTCATTTTCTCCTACGATTTTCGAAAGCATTGTCGAGATGTTCAATGCAGGATCTAATAGTAGTTTTCTCGTTTCCTTGTTGTAAAAAATACTGGCGAAACTCGTGTTCTCTAACGTGCGAATAGCCTCTAAAAAAGATTTACCTTCTAAGGGGAAATTCCAGATAGAAATGCCTTGGTCTAAAAAGCTTCCAATAATCCGAAATAAGGTGGGATGCACTAAAGAATCTAAATCGATTCCGTATGTCGTTTTCCAAATTCCGCGCAAAGCTCCCACACGACCCGGTTCGATCGTAGGATATTCTCCAAAAAGCAATTTGCCTTTCCAGCTCTCTGCATCTCCCTTTTTTTCTAGCAGAGTTCGTTCTAAAATGCCGTCTGAGATTCTTCCCTCTTCGTAGAGTTTTCTAAAATTCTCTAATGGGAAATAGACTTGATAACCTAGTTTCACATGCGCCGTGGCCATAGCCTCGTGAAAGGATAAATTTTGGAACGCATGCAGCGTATTGTGGTGCACAAAGTCCATTAATGGGGCTTGTGCGGGCAAAAAGTGCTTCAGTTCATGAATCACGTGATGCTCATCAAATAGTGTGTGCATAAATGAATATTTCAAAACCTGTATAGGCAGATTGAATAAAGGTAAGCGTAAAAATAGGGTAAATAAGGAGGTATTCTACAGCCTAATATTTCTGAAAATCAAGAAAATAGGTGTTTTTGTAAAAGCGATTGCTTTTGTAGGAATGCTTGCGTAAAAACGATTAAATGTATTTTTCGCAGGGAATAATATCGAAGGGAAAGCACTCAGCGTAAAAGGAGTAAATAAATTTTCCTCCTCATTTTCGGTGGTATCCTCCTCAAATAAAAAATCCATAAAACCGTAGTCAGTGGACTCGGTTTTATGAATTTGTTGGGATTTTTCGTTTTGAACTGAAGCCTGCACCCCATCCACCTGCATTTTAGACGCCATAGACGTTAAAAACAAGAGGGAGATGAACAACAAATAAATTTTGTTAAGCTTCATGAAAACAAATATACGATTATTTTAAAGATGACAAGTATTCTACCACATCTCTAATTTCTCTCTTACTCATCAATGATCCCATTGGAGGCATGCCAGAAGGTAAGTTTTCTCTTGATTTAATGCGGGTCACTGGAAGGCGCAACGGTTCTGCCTCATTTGTTTTAACTTGCACCATTTCAGCTGTTTCTGAAATTATGGAGCCAGAAACTTCTTGTCCGTCAGTTAACACAAAATTCGTGGTACCGTAACCTGGTGCTATACGCGCACTCGGTTCAATTAAGGCTTGCAAAATTTGCTCTCTTGTTAATCGAGAGGCCACCCCTTTTAAATTAGGACCCACTGTTGTACCCTCTCCACCTACGATATGACAGCGTACACATTGTACGGTTGAATTATAATTAAATATATTGCGCCCGTCTACCACAGATCCACCATATAAGGCTTCTTTGAATTCATCAGTCAATGTTCCTTTCACTTTCAATGCGTCCAGTTTAGCGACCAACTTCTCTTCATTACTCGCCTCTACTGCCTCCATGAGGTCTAATTTAATTCCGGTAGGTAATTGATTGTCAACCATTTTTTGAATCAAATCGGCTAAAATAGCGGAGGTGTTAGCCGGTTTCATTTTGGCCATACTTTGCAATAAAGATTGCTGCTCTGTAAGTGATCCTTTTTCAAAAATCGGTTTAGTGATCGCCGGTAATTCGCTGGCGCTTAATTCAATTTTATTTAAATTACTTAAGGCGATGCCGCGAACATTTTTGTCTTCGTCACTAATTCCTTTTTCTAATATAGAAGCTAATTGAGGGGTTTGAAGTTCTGCCAAAGAACTCAATAAAGCTGCTCTTACTTTCGCATTAGCATGCTTTTTGAAAAGGTTGATTTCAATCTCAGTAAAGGCCTTCAATTGTAATTCTGCTACTAATTTAGCAGTTGCTATTAATACATCTGGATTTTCTGATGTGAAGAAGGCAGGTATTTTAGGCTGAATGCGGGCAATTACATCGGCAGGGTTTCTATCCAAAACTCCTCTGTGGCGGCCATCCACCCGATCCATTACGGATGGATTCGCCCACGAACCTAAAGTCGCGATCGCTTCCGCTCGCAAGGCTTCAGGAATACCATTTCTTTCAGAATAGGCGATCAATAAATCAATCTCTTTCGCTGTTCCTACACGTAAACAGGCGTTGATGGCTCTTCTAATGATCACCTCATCTTTCAAGCGCGAATCCCCTAAAGTCGCCGCTAAAGCTGGCAAAGCCGCCGGAATTGATTCATCATCATTTATAGCTCTCGCCGCTTCCGCTACGATGTATTCATCCGGATCTTGTAGGAATCCCGCAATTCCTGGATGAGCCAATCGACGTAATACTAACACTGCCGCAATACGCAACGAACGAGTAGGCGAATGTTGCAAAGCTAACATCGGTTCCGCCTGCCCTATTCTGCTCAAAGCTAAAACAGCGGCGTGGCGCAAATACAAGTCTTTGTCCGC
>JBJTMW010000301.1:0-4572 GCA_046070715.1 Aquirufa sp.
TGCAAATAACGAAAAAAATCGTAATGTCATTTCTCTTTGACTTACTATGCTGCGCTAAATGCTTGTTTTTTCCAAGTTTATGCGTATCTTTGTGAAGAATTAAGGAAAAGAAGAGGGGTTTTAATCCCTCTTTTTGTTTTCATAGCCTAGAAGGAAGATGGATTTAACGAGTAAACTGAAAGATTGGACACTAGCGTACATAGGCGAAGGGCCTTTGCTATTAGTGGATTTTTCTGTGTCTCAGGGTGCGAAAAGAACCTTAATCACGATTCTGGTGGATACTGTTGAAGGTGTCACCATTGATCAATGTGCCTTGATGAGCCGTAAATTAGCTCACTTCATAGAAGAAGGAATGTTGATCGAAGAAGCGTATAATTTAGAAGTGTCTTCGCCGGGTTTGGACTTTCCATTAAGTCAAGGTTGGCAATTTCAAAAGAACTTGGGCCGCAAGGTGAAAGTTTGGATGAAAAATAAAGAGGCTGAAAATGTAGAGGGAACCCTGGTTTCCAATACAGAAGAAGCGGTCGAGATCTTAACTGAAAAGACCGTTAAGCATAGAAAAATCGTTGCGAAAGAGGCCACTTGGTTTCCGTTAGCAGAGGTAGATAAAATAAAAGTACAAGTGTCATTTCAATAAACAAAGAAGAGATAGCAATGAACAGTGTTGAATTAATTTCGTCATTTTCAGACTTTGCTCGGGAGAAGAACATTGACAAACCGACGATGATCGCGGTTTTGGAAGAGGTTTTTCGTACGATGATTCGCAAGAAATTCGGGGCAGACGAAAATTTTAATGTCATTATCAATGCCGAAAGCGGCGACTTAGAGATGTGGCGTAGCCGCGAGATCGTAGACGATAACTCAGAAGATATTTGGGATTTCGATAAAATACCTTTGAGCGAAGCGAAGTTAATCGAACCCGATTTTGAAATCGGCGAAGAGGTAGCTGAGCTCGTAAAATTAGAGGATTTCGGTCGTCGTGTAGTTCAAACCGCTCGTCAAACATTGATTCAAAAGATCAAGGATATTGAAAAAGAAGGTTTGTACGAAAAATACAAAGACTTAGTAGGGGAATTAGTGACTTCAGAGGTATACCAAATCCTAGGTCGCGAATTGATCCTTTTAGATAGCGATGATAATGAATTAGTGTTGCCTAAAACGGAGATGATTTCGAAAGATCGTTTCAAGAAAGGGGAGACTATCAAAGCTATCATTCACAAAGTGGAAATGGCAAATGGTACACCGCGTATCATTTTATCACGTGTTTCTCCGGTATTCTTAGAGCGTTTATTCGAACAAGAAATTCCTGAGATCTACGATGGTACGATCACGATTCGTAAAATCGTTCGTGAGCCAGGTGAGCGTGCGAAAGTGGCGGTTGAGTCATTTGATGACCGTATCGATCCAGTAGGAGCTTGCGTAGGTATGAAAGGTTCTCGTATTCACGGTATTGTTCGTGAATTGCAAAACGAAAATATTGACGTGATTAACTTCACGGATAATTTAGAATTATTAGTGGCGCGTACGTTAAGCCCAGCGAAATTAAACTCAATGGCGATTGACAAAGAGCGTCGTCGTATTTCTGTTTATTTAAATTCAGATCAGGTTTCTATGGCGATTGGTCGTGGAGGTCAAAACATCAAGTTAGCAGGTAAATTAGTGGGTTACGAAATCGATGTATTCCGTGATGTGCCTAAGGATGAGCTAGATGATGAGGATGTGGAATTGACAGAATTCTCTAACGAGATTGAGGCTTGGATTTTAGATGAGCTTCATAAAATTGGTTTAGATACAGCGAAACAAGTTTTGGCCTTATCGAAAGAAGAGTTAGAGCGTAGAACGGAATTAGAAGAAGGTACGATCGATGAGATCTTAGCGGTATTGCGTTCTGAGTTTGAATAATGTATAGTAAATAAAAAGAATTTAGTTTTTTGTAATTTTTATGGCAGAAGAAAAAACAATGCGGTTGAGCCTTGTAGCAAAGCAAATAAACGTGGGGACGTCTACGATCCTACAGTTTCTCTCTGCGAAAGGTCACAAAATTGACAATAACCCCAACGCCAAACTGAACTTTGAGCAGTTGACTTTGTTAGCGAAAGAATATGGTGCGAACCATATTTTGGAAACCTCTGTAGAGGCTCCTAAGCCAGCACCGGCTCCTGAGCCTGTAGCTGAAAAGCCTACACCTGCGCCTGCTCCAGAACCAGTAGTGGAAAAGCCAGCTCCGGCGGTGGAGGCCCCTAAAGCACCAGAAGCACCTGCTCCTGTAGCCGAGGCTCCAGTCGAAGAGAAGCAGATGGGATTGAAGATTTTGGGAAAAATCGAATTGGATAAAAAAGGGAATCCAGTAGCTCCTAAGGCGGAAAAGGCTCCGGAACCAGCGCCCTCACCGGCACCGGCTCCAGTACCTACTCCAGCTCCGGCACCTACACCTACGCCAGCTGCGGCTCCTGCTCCAGCTCCAGAGCCAGTGGTTGAAAAGCCAGTACCAGCTCCAGCGCCTGTTGCACCGGTAGTCGAAGTGCCAGATATTCAGCTAATTGAGGCTAAAGGTGAGACCCTGAAAGGCTTAACCGTTTTAGGTAAAATTGAATTGCCTGCAGCAGGTGATCGCGGAAATAACGCGAAACACAAGCGCAAGCGTATCATTAAAGAGGAGAAAAAACCAGCTCCATCTGTTCCTGGAACAGGCGGACGCCCAGGTGATAAAAAGGATTTCAATAAGAAACCAGCACCGGGTGCTAAACCAGCACCGAAAGGAGAATTATCAGATAAAGACATCCAAGAGCAAATCAAAGCCACCATGGCTCGCTTGCAAGGTGCGACGAATAAGCAAAGTTTTGGGGCAGATAAGCGCCGCGAAAAGCGTAAAGGTCGTGCAGAGGCAGAAGAGGCTCGTATGATGGCGGAAGATGAGGAAGCAAAAGTGTTGAAAGTGACGGAATTCATTTCGGCATCGGATTTAGCTTCTTTGATGGACACATCGGTGAACGAGGTAATCTCGGCTTGTATGAGCTTAGGGATGTTCGTTTCCATTAACCAACGTTTGGATGCGGAAGCCATTACGGTAATCGCGGATGAATTTGGTTTTGAAGTAAGTTTTGTATCTGCTGAAGAGGAAATCGATGTAGTGGAAGTGGAAGTGGAGGATTCTCCAGAAGATTTAGTGCCACGTGCGCCTATCGTTACGATCATGGGCCACGTCGATCACGGTAAAACGTCTTTACTAGATTATATTCGTCGTGCCAAAGTAGCGGCAGGTGAAGCGGGTGGTATCACCCAGCATATCGGTGCTTACTCAGTAGAGACGAAATCAGGCAAGAAAGTTACCTTCTTAGATACGCCTGGTCACGAAGCCTTTACGGCGATGCGTGCCCGTGGAGCGAAAGTAACCGATATCGTTATTATCGTTATTGCAGCGGATGATTCTGTGATGCCTCAAACAAAAGAGGCCATCAACCACTCGATGGTGGCAGGTGTTCCGATTGTTTTTGCTTTCTCTAAGATTGATAAAGACGGTGCAAACTCAGACAAGGTACGTGAAGAATTAGCAGCCATGAACATGCTTGTAGAGGATTGGGGTGGTAAATACCAATGCCAAGAAATCTCATCTAAGTCTGGTCAAGGTATCGACGATTTATTAGAAAAAGTCTTGTTAGAAGCTGAGATGCTTGAATTAACGGCTAACCCTAAGAAGAAGGCGGTAGGTTCTGTTATCGAGGCTGAATTAGATAAAGGACGTGGTTATGTAACTACCTTGTTAGTTCAAGCGGGTACATTAAACGTGGGTGATATGATGTTAGCGGGTGATAATTATGGTCGTGTGAAAGCGATGTTTGACCACCACGGTAACAAAATCAAAAAAGCGGGTCCATCAACTCCAGTTCAGGTTTTAGGCTTAAACGGAGCGCCACAAGCGGGGGATAAATTACTTTGCTTGGAAAATGAGCGTGAGGCACGTGAGATTGCGAACAAACGGGAGCAGATTCTACGTGAACAAACCTTACGTACTCGTAAGCACATCACATTAGAGGAGATCGGTCGTCGTAAGGCAATCGGTACTTTCCGTGAGTTGAACGTGATCGTGAAAGGTGACGTGGATGGTTCCGTAGAGGCTCTTTCGGATTCCTTGATGAAGTTATCGACCGAAGAGGTTCAAGTACGTATCATTCACAGAGGTGTAGGTCAGGTGTCTGAATCCGATGTGGCTTTAGCGTCTACATCTGATGCGGTTATCATCGCATTCCAAGTTCGTCCATCACAAAACGCACGTCGTTTAGCGGATACAGAACAAATTGAAATCCGTAATTACTCGATCATCTACCAGGCGATCGACGAAATTAAGGCAGCGATGGAAGGTCTATTAGCTCCTTCATTCGAAGAGGTAATTACATCGAACATTGAGGTACGTGACGTATTCAAGATTACCAAAATCGGTACAGTGGCAGGTTGCTACGTATTAGATGGTACGGTGAAACGTGCACATAAGATTCGGGTCATTCGTGACTTCGTGGTCATTCACGATGGCGAAATCTCTGCCTTGAAACGTTTCAAAGACGACGTAGCGGAAGT
>JBJTMW010000302.1:0-6434 GCA_046070715.1 Aquirufa sp.
GAACTTAGGAAAATCATCTCCTTGGTTAAACAGTGTTAACTTATCTGGTTCATACTGGAAGCGTTCTACTGACAATGCGATCTTTAACGTAGATGCTGCTCCTTCTTCAGGTGTAGGTACCGTAAAAGATAACGCGTTCTCATTAGCTTCTAATGGTATCCAAGCAAGCTTAAATGCACAAATCTACAAAGATGCAGATTGGACTTGGAACTTTACAACGAACTTTGGAAAGCAAACTTCTGAAATCACAGCCGTTCGTGGTGGTGCTGAGGTAGTAGTTACTTCTTCTGCTGGTTCTACAGGTTATGTATTGAAAGCAGGTCAAAAAATCGGTCAATTATACGGTTTCTATGGTGTTCATAGCGTAGACGCTTTATTGCCAGATGGTACGCCAGCGATTGCTGAAGCTAACCGTGGCTTATATGAAGTAGCTAGTAACGGATGGGTTGTGAAGAAGTCTACTAAGGCTCCTTACTTCTCTACGAAACAATATAGCTTTGGAGATCCTAATCCTGCATTCAATGCGTCATTCATTAACGAATTGTCTTACAAAGGAATCGTAACATTCAACTTACAAGTTGATTTAGTTCAAGGTGCTCACATCTACAACCAAACGAAAGAATGGATGTACCGTGATGGTATTCACTCAGATTACCAAAACCCATTGACAATCAATGGCGAAACGGGTGCTTGGTCTGCATTCTACCGTGGTGTGTATGCAGAGGTTTCTCGTAACGGTACGAAGAACTACTTCTACGAAGATGCTTCTTTCGCACGTTTACGTAACTTATCAGTAGGTGTTGATTTAGTGAAAGCCTTAGGTATCAAAGGATTCCGTAAGTTACAATTAGTAGCTTCAGGACGTAACTTGTATACGTTAACGAACTACACAGGGATGGATCCAGAAATTTCTTCTGGTTCTAATAACTCTGCTTGGGATCGTGGAACGGATCACAATACAATGCCAAACCAACGTTCATACCAAGTACAGTTGAACATTGGTTTCTAATTTCAGAATAGAAAAAGGTATTATTTAAATTCGAAAAAAATGAAAAATATAAAAATAACCGCGCTTTCCTTTCTGCTTTTAGCTGGATCGGTGATGTCGTGTAAGGATCAATTAGATGTGCAAAACCCTAATCAGCCTACGCCAGCAACGGCAGCATCTGAAGCAGGTATTGTGGCATTAGCACAAGGGTCTGTTTACAAGAACGGATTTACCTCTGCAGGTAATAAATACTATGATGGTGTTGTAGGAGCATTCTACAATGGTGTGGTAGGTATTCACGAATTAATGGGTGACGTAGTAGCAGCAGAAGCGGCTAACACGTACATGAATAACTTGTCTGCTCCAGACATGGTGACTTTGGATAACGGTACTCAGGTAGCAAATCCGAACAATCCAGCGGTGCAAAAGACGTTATTGCGTGCTATCAATACGAATGCACAACAAGGTGGTAACCCTGGTTTCCATGAGTGGGCATTGATGTACCAATTGAACAATGCATGTAACACCATCTTAGACGCGGTTGATAAGACTACGTTCACAGGCGATGCTACAGCGAAGAAAAACGCGATCAAAGCATGGGCTTATACTTGGAAAGGTTTAGCCTATTCTCGTATCGGTTCTATGTACTATGCAGGTTTGATTATCAATACTCCTTCGACTACAAACAATACGTATGTAACGAAAGAGGCGATCATCGCTGAAGCGACGTCTAACTTTGACAAAGCGGCTACAGCTGTTAACGCTTCAGGTGCATCAGCAGATTTCGCGTCGATTATTACTGCTTTAATTCCTGATTTCTTCCAAACAGCTAAAGGAGCAGTTCCTACAGCAGCACAGTGGATCAAGAACATCAACACGATGAAAGCACGTAATATTCTAGTGAACAACACGACTGCCACAATGACAGCAGCTCAATGGGATGCGGTCTTGACGTTAACGAACGCAGGTGTAGGTGCTTCTGATCCTGTATTTGCGGGTAACACAAATGCAAACGGAGATATCTTCGGTGCTTCTAACTACAACGTTGCCTCTCGTGCAGTAGGTTCTAACGCGTCAGGTGGAACGTACAAGATTTCTGAGCGTTTAATCCAAGATTTCAATGCAGGAGATAAGCGTTTAGCGCAAAACTTCAAGCAATATCCTACTTGGATTGGAAATGCGGATCGTGGAAATGCTTTCAACACGCGTTGGGCAATTGTAGATAAAGGTACTGGTTTAGCTGGTGTCTATGTGTACTCTAACCGTACAGCTGGTTCAGCAGAAATCTTCTTGTTAGGTTCTTACGAAGAAAACGAGTTGATGAAAGCAGAAGCGAAGTTATGGAAAGGAGATGTAGCGGGTGCTGCGGCAAGTATCGATGCAGTTCGTGCTTACCAAGGTGCTGGTCTTGCTGCGATCACTTCTACTAACGCTGCTGTAGTAAAAGAAGAATTACGTAAAGAGCGCCGTACGGCTTTAGCTTTCCGTGGTTTATCTTTCTACGATGCTCGCCGTTGGGGTGTGTTGGATAACGGTCGCACAGGTGCGGTAGTTATTTCTAAAGATGGTTCATCTATCTCTACAAACGCAACCATCAAGTATGGTTATTTAGATTATTGGGATGTACCGGATAATGAGTTAGCGAATAATCCAGCTGGCGCAGGTTCTGCAACTACTAAAAATCCTAAATAAGAATACTAATATTCTATTTGAAAGAGGCACTGTCATGAGATGGTGCCTCTTTTTTTGTGTATTTTGTTTGCATTTATATTGGAAAACTCCTAATTTGCCAAACTTATTCTATTATTTTTTCATTAATTAAACTCAACAACATGAAAAAACTATTACTCATTGGGGTGTTGATGATGACTGTTTTCAGTTCATTGATGGCTCAAACAAGGCAAGTAACCGGTAAGGTTACGGCTTCAGAGGATGGTACGGCTCTTCCGGGAGTTAGTGTCAGCCTAAAAGGTTCATCTCGTGGTACAACCACAGCAGCGGATGGTACTTACAAAATCACAGTAGGTGATGGTGCTGCAATCACTTTTAGCTTTGTGGGTTACAAGCCACAAACGGTTTCAGTAGGAAGCCAAAGTTCAATCAACGTAGTTTTAGCGACAGATGCGTCTGAGTTAAACGAGGTTGTGGTTACGGCTTTGGGTCTTACTCGTACAAAGAACTCATTACCTTATGCTGCTCAGCAGGTTAAAGGAGAAGAGTTAACTCGTGTACGTACTGGTAACGCGATTCAAGCATTATCTGGTAAAGTAGCGGGTTTACAAATCATCCAAGGTAATGCGATCGGTGGTTCTACTAACGTAGTTGTTCGTGGTAACAAATCTTTGACTGGTAACAACCAAGCGCTATTCGTAGTAGATGGTGTACCTATCGATAACACGAACAAAAACTCGGGTAACCAACAAACAGGTCGTGGTGGTTATGATTACGGTAACGCTGCATCTGATATTAACCCAGATGATATCGAAAACATGACGGTATTGAAAGGTGCTGCGGCAACGGCTCTTTACGGTTCTCGTGCTTCGAATGGTGTGATCATGATCACAACTAAAAAGGCTAAGCGTGGTTTAGGTTTAACGATCAACGCTGGTTTAACAGTAGGGACGATCGATAAAACGACAATGCCTACTTATCAAAACCAATACGGTGCTGGTTATTCTGATCCATACCAAAAAGATGGTTTCTTCTACTTTGATGCAAACGGTGATGGCGTAAAAGATTACGTAGTTCCTACATCGGAAGATGCTTCTTATGGTGTTAAATTTGACAATCGTCCAGTATATACTTGGGATTCATTCGATCCAGCTGGTCCTAACTATTTGAAAACTAGTCCTTGGGCTGCTGCTGCAAATACGCCAGTAACATTCTATGAGACGGCTATCTCTAACAACACTAACATTATGTTAGATGGTGCAAACGATAAAGGTACTTTCAAATTAGGATTTACACGTAACGAAGAGCGTGGTACTTTACCTAACTCAGTTGTTACAAAGAACATCGTAAACTTAGGTGGTTCTTACAATATTACAGACAAGTTAACAGCTAATGCTTCAGCTAACTTCTCTATCGTAGATGGTAAAGGTCGTTATGGTTCAGGTTATTCTGGAGGTAACGTTAACCAAAACTTCCGTCAGTGGTACCAAACGAACGTAGATATCCAAGATCAAAAATCAGCTTACTTCCGTAACAACCAAAACGTTACTTGGAACTGGGGTGATCCATCTACTGCAGCTGGTTTAAAGCCAATCTACACGGATAACTACTATTGGACTCGTTTCCAAAACTACGAGACGGATACACGTACACGTATGTTTGGTAATGCTGCTTTAAACTACAAAGCAACGTCATATTTAGCTTTCTTAGGTCGTATTACAGTAGATACGTACAATGAATTGCAAGAAGAGCGTACTGCGGTAGGTTCTCAAGCGGTAGCTGGTTATTCTCGTTTAGATCGTACGTTTAACGAAACGAACTATGACTTAATGGCTAACTTTGATAAAGATGTAATCAAAGACTTAAACGTGAAAGCCTTAGCTGGTTTGAACTTACGTAAGTCGTATACTCGTGCGATCTCAGCAGCTACTAACGGTGGTTTGATCGTTCCAGGTTTATATTCAGTAGCTAACTCAAAAGGGACAGTAGCTGCGGCATCTGAAGGTTATTCTCCACGTGAGGTGTTCGGTATGTTTGGTGGTTTGACTTTGACTTACAAAGGTTTCTTAACATTGGATGGTACAATCCGTCGTGATAAGTCGTCTACGTTACCAGTTGAAAATAACCAATACAACTACTACTCAGGTTCTGCTTCTTGGTTGTTCTCTCACCACATTGAAGATCTACCTTGGTTGACTTCAGGTAAGTTGCGTGCTAACTGGGCGACTGTAGGTAATGATGCTCCTTGGGGTGCGATCAAAAACGTATACGATCAACCATCTCCATTTGGTTCTACGATCTTGTTCTCTGTACCTAGTACACAAAACAACCCCATCTTGAAGCCAGAGCAAACTCAATCTCGTGAGATCGGTTTAGAAATGTCGTTCTTACAAAACCGTTTAGGTTTTGATGCGACGTATTACCAATCAAATACATTAGATCAAATTTTACCAGCAGCCGTTTCTGCAGCAACTGGTTATACTTCATCTTATGTGAACGCTGGTAACATTGAAAACAAAGGTTTTGAATTAAGCGTATATGCTACGCCAATCAAGACGGCTGATTTCTCTTGGAACGTGAACGCAAACTGGACTAAAAATCAATCATTGGTATTGAGCTTATACGGTGGTTCTCAGAACTTACAATTAGGTTCATTCCAAGGTGGTGTTTCATTGAATGCTTCAGTAGGACAACCTTACGGTGTGTTACAAGGAAAGACTTGGGTATTAGTGAATGGCGAAAAATCGGTTAAAACGAACGGACGTTACAACATCACTACGACTACTACAAACAACATTGGTAACATGAACCCAGATTGGATCGGTGGTTTGAATAACACATTCAAATACAAAAACGTTTCTTTCTCTTTCTTGATCGATGTGAAACAAGGTGGTAACGTATTCTCTTTAGATCAGTACTATGGTGCTGCAACAGGGGTATATGCTGAATCAGCTGCATTGAATGATAAAGGAAATCCTTCTCGTAATGCAATCGCAGATGGTGGTGGTGTAATCATGCCAGGTGTGAAAGCGGACGGAACTCCGAACGATATCCGTGTTGAAAACGTATACGGTACGTATGGTTATGCTTATAACCCAGCTGCAGCATTCGTTTACGATGCGTCTTATATCAAATTACGTGAGGCTAACTTGACGTATTCTTTGCCAAAATCAATCGTTGCTAAATTAGGTGGCGTGAAAGGTGTGGATGTGTCTGTTTTCGGACGTAACCTTTGGATCATTAAGAAATACGTTCCTTATGCAGATCCTGAAGAAAACTTGTCTTCTGGTAATATCCAAGGATATCAATCAGGGGCATATCCAACTACAAGATCGATTGGATTTAACGTTAAATTGTTATTTTAATCATCCTAAATTTTCGTAAAGATGAAAAATATGTTAAAAGTTTTTGTACCGCTGTTGTTATTGTTCACGGCTTGTACAGATGATATCTCTCAATTAAACATCGAGACTAAAAGGCCAGCAGCTGTTCCGGCTCCTACCTTGTTCTCGAATGCGGTAAAGACTCTTGCTGGGTCTTTAGGTTCTGCCAGTGTGAACACAAACGTGTTCCGTTTTACAGTTAGCCACTGGGCTATGGCTGTATACCAAGATGAAGCACAATATGATTTCGCAACACGTGCTATCCCTCAAGGATGGTTTACTACGATGTACCGTGATGTATTAGCAGATTTGAATGAATCAGCTAAGTTAATCAACGCGGATGCAACGTTAACTCCTGGTGAGAAAGCGAATAAATTAGCGATCATCGATAT
>JBJTMW010000303.1:0-2590 GCA_046070715.1 Aquirufa sp.
ACGAATCGCTTGGAATTGATGGCGGCGGAAACGCGTTTACGAGAGTTTCAGCAGAAGCGAATTGCGCTGGAGTCGGATCAAAAGACGGCCTATCAAAATTTGGCTTATTGGATCAATGAACCAGGCGAATTCGAGATTGAAGGGAAGGAGTCGCTGGCGATGGAATCCGGTGCGACGGGGCTCGATCTGTCGAAAAATCCGACCATCGAACTGCTTTCTGAGCAGGTGGAACACGGCAAATTATTGACGGCGGTCGAAAGAGAACGCTTGAAGCCGGACGTGCGGATCGGGGTGACGACGCAGAGTATTGAAAATGTAGGGGGCCAAAATTTCGTGCAGGCAGGCCTGGCGATACCGATTTTTGGCAAAGGTCAAAAAGCAAAAATTGCCTCAGCGAAATTGCAAGAGGAGGCTTATGTCAGCCAAAAAATCCAAGCCGAATCCGCCTTACAAACGGACTACAAGAATGCGGAGGCAGCGGTAGCGAAATACCGAGCGAGTTTGGCCTACTATACGGCCACGGCCTTACCCCAAGCAGCTTTGCTAGAGAAAACCGCACTGAAATCCTACCAGCAAGGGGAAATCGAATACGTCGAGATGTTGCAAAATACACAGCAGGCTTGGCAGATTCGCGAGAGTTATATTCAAGAAGTCAACGCCTACAACCAGGCGATTATCACACGTCAAACACTCATTGGAAATGAATAAGATATTCAAATTTGCAGCGCTATGCCTTGTATTAGGCGTGGCGGCTTGCTCGAAAAAAGAAGAGGCCACCACGGAAGCGCCGGTGACTGAAATTAAATTAAGCGCGGAACAGAAGACGAACGCCGGTATTGAATTTGGAGCTTTAGAAGAGCGCGAAATGTCCTCAGAAGTGAAATGTACAGGTGTGGTCGATGTGCCTCCGGTGTCTTTGGCATCTATCTCGATCCCCATCGCGGGTTACGTGAAAACGACCTACGAGTTGCTTCCGGGTAAAAAGGTGTCGAAGGGTCAGGCCTTAGCGACTTTGACATCGTTGGAATTTATCCAAATGCAGCAAGAATACTTGCAGGCCTTATCATCTCAGACCTTTATGAGTTCCGAGAAATCGCGTCAGCAAGTGTTGACGAATGAGGAAGTGGGTTCGAAGAAGAAATTGCAGCAGTCAGAGGCGGATTTAGGAAATGTGAATGCACAGGTGAAGGCTTTGGGGCTGAAATTAGAGGTGCTGGGTTGTGACTTGAAATCGCTGGCGAAAGGAAATCTTACTTCTGTTTTGACCTTGCGTTCGCCCATCGACGGTTATATCCAAGACCAGTTCTTAGCGATCGGGAAATACGTAACGCCATCTGACGTCTTGATTAAGGTCGTGGGAATGGCGGATAAGCACGTGGAATTGAAGGTCTTTGAGAAGGATTTGGCGAAATTAAACATCGGTCAAACCATCGAATTTGAATCAGAAGGCCAAAAAGCCGCCGCCAAAATCTTCCTTATCGCTCCTCAAGTCGATTTAACGAATCGCACGACGTCTGTTCACGGGCATTTTGAGAAAAAAGCAGACGAAAAGAATTTCACGGTAGGACAATTCGTGAGCGCGCGCATCGAAGTAGGGACCCAAAAAATTACTAGTATTCCGCAAGCCGGTCTTGCGCGCGTGGGGAAAGGCGGATTCATCTACGTTGAAATGACCAATGGCGCGATGGCACAAGTGCCTGTGGAGATTTTGAGCTCCACCCCAGAATACGCGGGTATTAAATTATTGAAGGAATTGCCAGCAGGTAAGGTGGTAACGAAAGGGGCGTCTGCTTTAGAGGCGATCTTCGCAAAAGATTAATCTACCCAGCCAGACCAAACCGTATAATCGGCCCATCCCGCAGGTGGGTCGATTTTTTTGTCAAAAATTCCGAAAATAGTCGACCCCGATCCGCTCATCGCTGCATAACTCGCACCCAAGGTGTACATCTCCTCTTTCAAAGAGGCTAAGACAGGATAATGTGGGAAGATGCTCTTTTCAAAGTCATTCGAAATTGTCTCTTTCCAATCCGTTTTCAAAATCGCTTTGCGCAAATCCACCGGCGCTTTGGCTGGCGTCACCCCCGCATAGGCTTGCGCTGTTGAGATGCCCACCGCCGGGTATAAAAGCACGAGAAACTTCACTTTCAGGCTTGCTTCAATAGGGCTCAGTTGATCCCCTTTTCCTTTGCCAAAAGCCGCCTGATTCGATAGGAAAAATGCGCAGTCGCTGCCTAATTTTGCCGCATAGGGTTGCAAGTCTTCGTTCGTTAAAGGGAGCTGAAACAAGTCTCTCAAGCCCATCAAAGTAAAGGCCGCGTCAGAGGAACCTCCGCCTAAACCCGCACCCATCGGGATGATTTTGTGCAAATGGATGTGTACTGGGGGCATTGGATGGTCTTTGCGCAATAGCTCATAAGCCTTGTAACACAGATTATCTTCGATAGCGCCGGCGATTTCTAGGCCAGAGGAGCTGAACGTGAATTCCCCTTCTGAAGGCGTAATCTCCAGCACATCCGTCCAAGGCACCGGAAAGAAACAGGTCTCCAAATCGTGGAACCCATCCTTGCGCTTCTTCGTGATGTACAAGCCT
>JBJTMW010000304.1:0-3733 GCA_046070715.1 Aquirufa sp.
AAAAAACACATATCCATTCAGAATTTAATTTATACCCCCTGTGCCTAAAGATTCCTCGATTAAATCCGTCCTAATTATTGGTTCTGGTCCTATTGTGATCGGTCAAGCTTGTGAATTTGACTATTCTGGTTCCCAAGCCGCTCGTTCCTTACGGGAAGAGGGCATCGAGGTGATCTTGATTAACTCGAATCCGGCGACGATTATGACGGATCCGATGAACGCGGATCACGTGTATTTGAAGCCACTAGAGAAAGCGTCAATCATTCACATTCTTGAAAATCACAAAATTGATGCCGTTTTGCCTACGATGGGAGGCCAAACTGCCTTGAATTTAGCGATTGATTGTGATGCGGCAGGGATTTGGGCCAAATACGGTGTGCGCATCATTGGGGTGGATATCAAAGCCATCGAAACGACGGAAGATCGCGAGAAATTCCGTTTGAAGATGTTAGAAATCGGAGTGGGTGTTTGTAAAGGACGTACGGCTCGTTCGTTCCTGGAAGGAAAAGAGATTGCACAAGAAACGGGATTCCCTTTAGTGATTCGCCCATCGTTTACCTTAGGAGGCACGGGTGGTGGTTTCGTGCATGATCCTAAGGATTTTGATGCGGCCTTGAACAAAGGTTTGCATGCTTCTCCTACGCACGAAGTGTTAGTGGAGCAATCCATCATGGGTTGGCAAGAATATGAATTAGAACTTTTACGTGATAATTTAGGGAACGTAATCATTATCTGTTCGATCGAAAACTTCGATCCGATGGGTATTCACACCGGAGATTCGATCACCGTGGCGCCAGCGATGACGCTTCCTGATACGATTTACCAGCGCATGCGCGATATGGCCATCAAGATGATGAACGCCATCGGTCAATTCGCGGGTGGATGTAATGTTCAGTTCTCGTTGAATCCGGAAACAGATGAAATTATCGCGATCGAGATTAACCCACGGGTGTCTCGCTCTTCGGCTTTGGCCTCTAAAGCAACGGGATATCCGATTGCGAAGATCGCTGCGAAAATGGCGATCGGTTATAATTTAGATGAATTAACAAACGCGATTACGGGAACGACGTCTGCTTATTTCGAGCCGGCTTTAGACTACGTGATTGTGAAAGTGCCCCGTTGGAATTTTGACAAATTCAAAGGAGCAGATCGTACCCTTGGATTGCAAATGAAATCTGTAGGAGAGACGATGGGTATTGGTCGCAATTTCCAAGAAGCCTTACAAAAAGCCTGTCAATCGCTAGAGATCAAGCGTAACGGAATGGGTGCGGATGGAAAAGAATTACGCGATCAAGATGCGATCATGCACTCGCTGGCGAATCCGTCTTGGAACCGTTTATTCCACATTTACGATGCCTTTAAAATGGGTATTTCGTTCAAAACGATCCAACAAGCTACAAAAATTAACAAGTGGTTCTTAAACCAAATCGAGGATTTAGTGCGCGTAGAGAGGGAAATCGAGAAATACACGATCTCGAACATTCCGAAAGAATTATTAGAAGAAGCGAAGCACAAAGGATTTGCAGATCGCCAAATCGCCCACACGCTTCGTTGCCTAGAATCAGAGGTATACGACAAGCGTAACGACTTAGGCATCAAGCGTATTTACAAATGCGTAGATACCTGTGCAGCAGAATTTGAAGCGAAGACTCCATACTATTACTCGACTTTTGGTCAAGAAGGAGCATCGGCGGTTTTAGATAACGAGTCCGTGTCTTCAGGACGTAAGAAAGTAGTCGTTTTAGGTTCAGGTCCTAACCGCATTGGACAAGGGATTGAGTTTGACTACTCGTGTGTGCACGGGGTTTTAGCGGCGAAAGAAGCAGGTTACGAAACGATTATGATCAACTCGAATCCAGAAACGGTTTCGACGGACTTTGACATCGCGGATAAATTATACTTCGAACCGGTATTCTGGGAGCACGTATACGATATCATCCAGCACGAAAAACCAGAAGGTGTTATCGTTCAATTAGGTGGCCAAACAGCCTTGAAATTAGCCGAGAAGCTCTCGAAATACGGCATCAAAATCTTAGGAACTTCGTTTGAAGCCTTGGATTTAGCAGAAGACCGCGGCGCGTTCTCGAGCTTGTTGAAAGACTTAGATATTCCGTATCCGAAGTTTGGCGTATGTGAAGATGCGGATAATGCGGTGGCATTAGGTCGCGAATTAGGTTACCCATTGCTAGTGCGTCCGTCTTATGTTTTGGGTGGTCAATCGATGAAAATCGTGATCAACGAGCAAGAATTAGAGCAACACGTAGTGGATATCTTACGCGATATCCCTGGTAATAAAATTTTATTAGATCACTTCTTAGAGAATGCGATCGAGGCGGAGGCAGATGCGATCTGCGACGGCGAGGACGTATACATCATCGGAATGATGGAGCACATCGAGCCAGCTGGTATCCACTCAGGAGACTCTCACTCGGTCTTGCCTCCATTCGATTTATCAGAGAATGTGATGAAGCAAATCGAAGATCACACGCGTAAAATTGCGGTAGCTTTGAAGACCAAAGGTCTTTTGAACATCCAATTCGCCGTGAAAGACGAAGTGGTGTATATTATTGAAGCGAACCCTCGTGCTTCTCGTACCGTTCCATTCATCTGCAAGGCTTACCAAGAGCCTTACGTGAACTACGCAACGAAAGTGATGTTAGGAGACAAGAAGGTGAAAGATTTCAATTTCAAGCCGGTGAAAAAAGGATACGCGATCAAAATCCCGGTATTCTCTTTCTCTAAATTCCCGAACGTAAACATGGAATTAGGGCCAGAAATGAAGTCAACGGGTGAAGCCATCTATTTTATCGATGATTTGAAAGACGATTTCTTCCGCAAAGTATACGGTGAAAGAAACTTATATTTAAGTAGATAAGATGCTTAAATTACTAGCCTTAGGATTAGTATTGTATTATGTCGTATTCCCTTTACTGCGCTTTTTGCTGAAGGGATACGTCATCACGCAGGTGCACAAGAAGATGTCTGAACAAGATATTCGCTCGAAGCAGGCCGCCTCGAAAGCGCGAAAAGAAGGCTCGATTGATGTGGATTATGTGCCACCTAAAGCAAAGTCGAAGTCAGATGATATCGACGGCGATTATGTTCCCTACGAGGAAATTAAGGATTGACAAGCGATTCGATGACCCTAGGGAAATCACGGTGCTCTAATACCTGCCCTTTTTTAGCGACATCTTCTGGAGTATCACTCGGTAAAACGGGGAACGAACTCTGGAAGATGGTTGCACCTTCATCATAATGCTCGTTCACATAGTGAATGGTAATCCCCGATTCTTTTTCTCCTGCCGCTACGACTGCTTCATGAACGAAGTGTCCATACATCCCTTTCCCACCAAATTTAGGCAGTAAGGCCGGGTGGATATTCACAATTCTTTGAGGGAATGCCTTCACGAATTCAGCCGGGATTAACCACAAGAAACCGGCTAAAATGATCCAATCCGTCCGTAACGATTGAACTTCTTTCAACACCGTTCCGTTCTTATAGGATTCTCTGTCAAAAACGCGGCACGGCACGCCTAATCGCTCCGCTCGCTGAATAATCCCCGCTGAAGGGTTATTGCAGTAAATGTGGGTTATTCTGACTTGATCGGATCCTTTGAAATGTTCGATGATTTTTTCGGCATTAGAACCCGAACCAGACGCAAATAAGACGAGATTTTTCAAAGGATATCAGTTGTTTAATACAAATTTACATTCTTTCAGCTAAATTTAACGT
>JBJTMW010000305.1:0-4945 GCA_046070715.1 Aquirufa sp.
AGTCTGAGATAACGATTGTTTTGTAGGTGGGTTGAGAGTGATGGCCCATGGTTTCCTATTTGGTTTACCAAAAATAGGCCTCCACTTTAACCTCCTCGTTAAGCGAATATTACGCTATGGTTAAATCTACCAAACCATAGGTACCTCGATCAACAACACCTTCGTGCCTGCTGCTGAAGCCTTTACCTCGATCGCATCGGTCTCCGAAATCCCGATCGCATCTCTACGTCCCAGTTTCTCGCCTGCCACTTCGATCCCACCTTCAATTACAAACACAAAAGCCCCTTGCTGTGCCCCATGTAGTGCATAACTCAGGCTTTCGCCTTCCGAAATTTCAGTAATGTTAAAATACGTATCTTGATTTACTTGCAAGGAATCAATGTCCGTCCCCAGTGGCGAAACCACCGTCTTCCATTGTCCTTTAAAATCCGTTGGATTGTACGTACGCTGATCGTAGCGCGGTGTGATATTTTTCAGCTTGGGCATGACCCAGATTTGGAACAATTCCAAACCCTCCGTTTGACTTGCATTAAACTCCGAATGGTAAATCCCAGAGCCCGCAGACATAATCTGCACATCACCCGCATTAATAATGCCGTTCGTCCCCATCGAATCCTCATGCGCCACCGCACCCTTCATCGGAATGGTCACGATCTCCATATTATCATGCGGATGTTTGCCAAAACCCATCCCCGCCGCAATGTAATCATCATTCAGCACGCGCAGCGCACCAAAATGTATCCTCGCCGGATTATAATAACCAGCAAAACTAAAACTAAAGGCGGTCTTCAACCAGCCGTGATCGGCGGTTCCGCGGGTGTGGGAGGGGTGTAGGTCGGTTTTCATAATAGTAATCAGTAATCAGTATCCAGTAGTCAGTATCCAGTAGTCAGTAGTCAGTATCCAGTAGACGGGGGCAAAGTTCGATATTTATTATCTTTTCTCTATACTCACTACTCTATTATCTATTAAAACCAAAAAAGCCGGAACTTTGTTCCGGCTTTTACTGATTACTGTCTACTGGATACTGACTACTGGGTAGTCGCTCCGCGGCTACAAGTATTGATTCGCATTCGTCGCGTTCAAGTCTTCGAAAGCTGTTTTTAAACGAGCTACCAAAGTCTCTTCGCCCTTACGTAACCAAACACGTGGGTCATAGTATTTCTTGTTCGGAGAATCGTCACCTGTTGGGTTACCGATTTGGCCTTGTAAATACGCTTCATTTGCTTTGTAGAATCCTAAGATACCTTCCCAGAACGCCCATTGCGTATCTGTATCGATGTTCATTTTGATTGCACCATAAGATAATGCCTCACGGATTTCTTCACGAGATGAACCAGAACCACCGTGGAATACAAAGTTGATTGGTTTCTCAGCAGTTAAGCTATATTTCTCTTTGATGAATTCTTGTGAGTTCTTCAAAATCACTGGTTGCAACTTCACGTTACCCGGCTTGTAAACTCCGTGTACGTTACCGAATGCCGCGGCGATCGTGAAACGGTGAGAGATTTTGGACAATACTTCATAAGCATAAGCCACCTCTTCCGGTTGTGTATATAATTTAGATGAATCTACGTCAGAGTTATCCACACCATCTTCTTCACCACCTGTAACCCCTAATTCGATTTCTAAGGTCATGCCCATTTTAGACATGCGCTCTAAATATTTTGCACAGATTTCTAAGTTTTCTTCCAAAGGCTCTTCAGACAAATCAATCATGTGAGAAGAGAACAAAGGTTGTCCAGTCTCAGCGAAGAATTTCTCACCAGCATCTAATAAACCGTCGATCCAAGGCAATAATTTTTTCGCGCAGTGGTCAGTGTGTAAAACTACTTGAACACCGTATGCTTTCGCCATTTGGTGAACGTGGTAAGCGCCAGAGATCGAACCTGCGATGGCCGCTGCTTGATTCTCGTTAGAAAGCGTCTTTCCAGCGTAGAAAATACCACCACCGTTAGAGAATTGGATGATTACCGGAGAATTTACCGCTTTCGCTGCTTCTAATACGGCATTCACCGTATCTGTACCTGTTACGTTAACCGCTGGTAAAGCGAATTGATTTTTCTTAGCGATTTCAAATAACTCTTGAACCGCATCTCCGTGCAACACTCCTGTTTGATTGGATAAACTTGACATAATGCTTTTTTTTCTTGGGAAATAAATAAAAACTGCCTGATTTTCAGCAACTAAAGCCCAAAAATACAAATTATTATTGGTTTTCGAGGGGGGATATGAGAAAAATCCAATTTTCGCCGCAGGCGGCAGTGGACAGTAGTCAGTATCCAGTAGACAGTAGTCAGTCCGGAGGATCATTAACCATTTACCATCTATACTCTCTACTCTATTATCTCTACTCTAAAGGATTCCGCATTATCATTCACCATTCACCATTTACCATTTACCATTCACTCCCCTCTTCACGTATCATTAAATTGTAAAATCTACCCATCTCGGTATAGCATTTAAACGCGATCCACGTATATTTAATTTTCCATTATCAAACTATGAAAAAATCCCTTCTTTCCGTACTTCTTTTGGGCTTGACTTTTGGGTTGCAGGCTCAGACTGATTTGAAATCTGACTTAAAAGCGAAGCAAGTGACCTTGCCTAATGGATGGAAATTATCGCCGCATGGATCGTCCATTTCGCTGGGAGATTTGCCTTTGCATGTGGCGGTTTCACCTAATCAGAAGTACCTTTTGGTAACGAATAACGGCCAAAGCATTCAAAGTTTGCAACTGATTAATGCTACGACGAATCAAGTTCTAGATTCGAAAAAATTAGCGAAGTCCTGGTACGGGTTGAAAGTAGCGGAGGATAACCAGACGGTTTATGTATCCGGGGGGAATGATAACTGCATTTTGGTATTTGACATAGCAGGAGGGAAGTTAGTGGAGAAAGAGAAAATAGCTTTGTCGACGGACCCTAAAGCGAATATTTCACCTGCTGGAATTGAATTGGATGAGGCCAAAGGGCTTTTGTATGTGGTCACTAAAGAGAATAATTCACTGTATGTGATTGATCTCAAATCAAAAGCAATTCGTTCTATTCACCCGCTTCCTGCGGAGGCCTTTACTTGTTTATTAGATAAGAAGAAAGGGGTGTTGTACATCTCGGTTTGGGGAGCTCGTCGAGTACTTCCTTTTCAAACGACTACGAAGCAATTCTTGCCAGCGATCACTGTAGGAGATCATCCGAATGAACTAGTGCTAACGAAAAACGGTAAAACCTTATTTGTGGCGAATGCAAATGATAATTCGGTTTCAGTGGTGGACACCCGCACAGGAAAAGAAGTAGAGGTTTTAAATGCAGCTTTGGTTCCTAATGCTTTGGAGGGGAGTTCTACAAATGGTTTGGCCTTATCTGCAAATGAGGAGCGTTTGTACATCTCTAATGCGGACAACAACTGTTTAGCCGTTTTTGAAGTGGAAAAAATAGGTCAATCTAAATCGCTGGGTTTCATCCCGGTAGGCTGGTATCCTACGTCGATTCAAGTCGTGAAGGGTAAACTTTTCGTGGCAAATGGCAAAGGTTTTTCCTCCTTTGCGAATCCGAATGGGCCTAATCCAATAGAAAAAAAGCAAACAGTTACTTACCAAAAGTCAGATAATAATCCCGATGTGCGCAGCGAATACATAGGAGGCTTGATGAAGGGAACGATGTCTGTATTTAAAGAACCGAACGCGCAAGAATTAGCTATTTTATCCGCTGCGGTTTATCAAAATACGCCCTATACCAAAGAAATAGAGTCAAATGCCCTGGGTGAAAAAGGCAATCCGATTCCCATGAAAGTGGGGGAGGCCTCACCCATTAAGTATGTTTTCTATATACTAAAGGAAAACCGGACCTATGACCAGGTGCTGGCGGATGTGGCCGGCGGAAATGGGGATACCACCTTATTGTTGTTTGGCGAAAAATATACCCCTAATCAACATAAACTAGTGAAGGACTTCGTCTTATTAGATAACTTTTATGTAGACGGCGAGGTGAGTTCAGATGGCCATAACTGGTCTACCTCCGCCCATGCGACAGATTACTTAGAAAAAACGTGGCCTACGTCCTATGGTGGACGCGGTGGTAAATACGACGGCGAAGGGAACCGATCGATTGCGAATCCGAAGAATGGATTTATTTGGGATTATTGCAAACGCGCTGGCGTTTCGTACCGCACCTATGGCGAGTTTGCGGATAATTTCAAGCCCAATATTCCCGTACTAGCAGATCATTTTTGCCCTGATTTTGCTTCATTTGACCAAAACGTGATGGACACCACGCGTTTTCACGCTTGGAAAAGAGACTTTGATCGCTTACTCGCTTTGAACCAAGTACCTCGTTTTAATTCCATGCACTTCCCTAATGACCACACAGAAGGTCAACGCTTGGGCAAAAAGACGCCTTTCGCTTATGTAGCAGACAATGACTATGCAATCGGCCTGCTAGTGGAACATTTGTCCAAATCCTCTATTTGGAAAGAAACAGCCGTTTTCATCGTAGAAGATGATGCCCAAAACGGCCCCGACCACGTAGATGCCCACCGTACTACAGCGTACTTAGCAGGCGGATTCGTGAAACGCAGATTCGTGGATCACACGCCTTATTCGACTTCGTCAATGTTGCGCACCATGGAATTAATTCTAGGCTTACCCCCTATGAGTCAATACGATGCGGCGGCTACTCCGATGTTCCGCAGTTTTTCATCGATCCCTAATGCGATGCCATTTATCCACGAATTGCCTCGTACGAATTTGTTCGAGCTAAACGTGAAGGACACGCCTAGTGCTCAAAAAAGTGCGAAGTTTGACTTCAAAAAAGAGGATTCGATTCCGGATTTAGAATTTAGCGAAGTGATTTGGAAAGCCGTGAAAGGGGAGAACTCGGTGATGCCTGCACCCAGAAGAGCAGCGATTTTAGCCACAACGGAGGAGATAGAGGATTAAGGAGAGTA
>JBJTMW010000306.1:0-11502 GCA_046070715.1 Aquirufa sp.
AAAGAGTTACACAAGTTTGCGCATGCGATGCACAAGCCTTTTGGTGAGGGATTTGATGCTTCGGAAGTAGAGGTGCCGGAATACGCGGAATTGATTTGCTGCACGGCGAATGAAACGAGTTCGGGTGTGCAGATGAAGGCGGCTGAGATTCATAAAATCAAGAAGGCCAACAAAGATAAATTGATTATGGTGGATATGGTGTCATCTGCGCCGTATACGAATTTGGATTTCAACTTAGTTGATTCCGCGATGTTCTCCGTTCAAAAGGCATTTGGTATGCCGGCAGGTTTGGGAGTTTGGTTGGCCAATGAGAAAATGTTGGAGAAATCTGAGCGAATGAAATTACATGAGGGCATCGTAGGGACTTATCATTCCTTGCCGAGCCTTTGGGAAAATTACAAGAAGTTTGAAACACCTGAAACGCCAAATGTGATGGGGATTTATGTGTTGGGAAAAGTCGCGGAGGATTTCAATAAGATTGGGGTGGAAGCGATGCGGAAGGAGACGGATCGCAAGGCGAAGGCCTTGTATGATTTTGCAGCCAAATCATCGAATTTTGAAATATTTGTGGAAAATGCGAATCATCGTTCAGCGACGGTGGTGGTATTAAATTGCAAGGAATTAGCTGGGGAGGTCATCAAGCAGGTACAAGCGAAATCGGATATGATTTTGGGTTCAGGTTATGGTAAGATGAAGGAAACACAAATTCGAATTGCGAATTTCCCAGCCGTTAATTTTGAGCAAGTTCAAGCTTTAATTGCTACATTAGGAACTTTATAAGTACAATTGTCTAAACCTATGATTCAAACTGGAAAGCCCATTCGTTGGGGTATTTTGGCATGTGGTGGCATCGCTACCAAATTTGCGGATGATCTCGTTCATGCCAAACACGGATATTTATCGGCAGTCTCTTCACGTGATTTAGGACGTGCCAAAGCTTTTGCGGCGAATTACGGTTCGGAGGTAAAGGCTTATGGTTCCTACGAGGAGATGTTGGCCAGCGGCGAAATCGATGTCGTATATATCGCATCTCCCCATGGATTACATTACGAACATACGTTGATGTGTTTGGAGGCGGGGGTACATGTGCTTTGCGAGAAGGCTTTTGCGATTAATAGCCAACAAGTAAATGCCATGATCGCCAAAGCGCGCGAAAAGAAACTCTTTTTAATGGAGGCCTTATGGACGCGTTTTCACCCGTCGGTGGCCAAATTACAAGAAATCATTGCCTCCGGGGTCATCGGGGAGATTAAGCATGTGGTGGCGGATTTTGGCTTTAAGGCAGAATATGACGAAGAGGCTCGTTGGTTTAATCCGCATTTAACGGGAGGATCTTTGTTGGACATCGGTATTTATCCTTTGTTTATCTCCAAGTTATTGTTGGGCCAACCCTTGGAAATGAAGGCTACGGGCGTCATGGCTCCCTCGGGTGTGGACATGAATTGCTCGATTGCGACGAAGTATGCGTCGGGAGCGACGGCGAGTTTATTTTCGACCTTTGCGGCGCAGACGGATACGACGTGTACCATTTATGGAACGCTGGGTAAGATTTACATGCATCCGCGCTTCCACGAAACGGAGGGGATGACCTTGACGATTTATGGTGGGGAGGAAACGGTCTTTGAAACGGAGCGCAAGGGTTGGGGCTATAGCTACGAGGCCGATGCCGTGCAAGAAGACTTGTGGGCCGGTCGGACAGAGAATGCTTGGATGACGCATCAATTCAGCCAGGAATTGATGGGTTTATTAGATGAAATACGTGAACAAATCGGTTTAAAATATCCAAATGAATAAGATACTACTCGTTTTATTGCTTTTTGTCAGCACGAGTGTGTTGGCTCAAAATCCGTTTGAAAAGGAGATTTTAGCTTACGAGAAACAAGACTCCTTGTCGATGCCTGCCAAAGGGCAGATATTGTTTATTGGAAGCTCGAGTTTTCGTTTGTGGAAATCTTTTGAGGCCGATATGAAAGGTCTTTCCGCTTCATTTAATCGGGGTTTTGGGGGATCTACTTTGGCGGATGCCTTGTATTATTTTGATCGCATGGTGGTGAAATACCAGCCGAAATGGGTAATCATGTACGAGGGCGACAACGATTTAGCGAAGGGAAAATTGCCTCAGCAAATCGCCGCGGAATACGATGAATTCAAGGCTCGTTTGAAAAAGCAGGTCCCGGGTGCGAAATTGGTTTTTGTGGCAGCACGTCCGAGTTTGGCACGGGTAGCCATCGTGGATAAGCAGAAGGAGTTGAACGCATTGATTAAGGCGAGAGGGGATTATTTCATCGATATGCATTCCCCCTTTTATTTGGCGGATGGGAGTTTGATGATGGATATTTTTGTAGCGGACAAGTTGCATTTGAACGAAAAGGGATATGCCATTTTCGCGAAGCAGATTCGTCAATTTGTTCAATCAACAATTAAGTAAATGGAACAGAAGGAGCAATGGTTGCCGGGTATTTCTGTGGATTGTGTGATATTCGGATTTCATGAAAATTCGTTGAAGGTCTTGCTTTTGAAATTTAAGAAGACCCCTGTTTGGGCGTTGGCTGGTGGATTCGTAGGTCCAGAGGAGGATGTGGATCAGGCTGCTCAACGTATTTTAGCAGAACGGACGGGTTTATCGGATATCTATTTAGAGCAATTTTATACATTTGGCGATTTAGCGCGTAATTACCGGGCGGTGGATGAACATCGGGATGTAAACAATGCCATGGGCGGTTCTCCCATGAAAATGGATTGGGTGGATCAGCGATTTATTACGATTGGTTATTATGCCTTGGTGGATTATTCCAAGGTATTGGTTAATCCAGGGGGTGTTTCGGATGCCTCGGAATGGATCGATGTGTCAGCTTTACCTAAATTATTCTTGGATCACAATCGAATCGTCTTGAAGGCGCTCGAATCGTTACGTCGTAATTTGGATGAGAAGTTGGTTGCCTTCGAGTTGTTGGGGGATACGTTTACGATGTCCGACTTGCAAATGGTCTATGAAACGATTTTAGGAAAGCGATTGGTGCGAACGAATTTTCAGCGTAAGATTTTGAGTCTTGAGATCCTGGAACGCATTGAAAAGAAATACACGGGAGGGGCGCACAAGGCTCCGTATTTATATCGCTTGAAAAAGTAAACGCATTAAAAAAGGCCAGTCGAAAAACTGGCCTTTTTTGTTATCCCATATTGTGATAGACGTTCTGCACATCGTCATCCTCTTCGAGGCGTTCAATAAGCTTCTCCACATCTGCAACTTGGGCATCCGATAATTCTTTGGTTTCGTTGGGGATGCGCTCAAAGTCGGCCCCCAACAATTCATACCCTTGACCTTCGAGGTATTTCTGAATGCCACCGAAAGCGGTGAATTCGCCATAAATATTGATTTGATTTGTTTCGTCGTCCAAGAATACCTCGTCTACGCCTAAATCAATTAATTCAAATTCTAATTCTTCCAAATCGATTTCTGGTTTTGCCGCGATTTTGAATACGGATTTACGGGTGAAGATGAAATCCAACATCCCTGTTGTGCCTAAGCTTCCACCACATTTAGTGAAAGAGGAACGGATGTTCGCGACGGTACGGTTGATGTTATCTGTTGTCGTTTCTACTAGGATAGCGATACCATGTTGTGCGTATCCTTCGTATACGATCTCTTTGTAATCCTCTTGGTCTTTCGAAGTCGCGCGTTTGATCGCCCGTTCTACGTTTTCCTTCGGCATATTCACGGCCTTCGCGTTTTGGATGATTGCACGCAAACGCGAGTTAGACGACGGATCGCCACCACCTGCTTTCACGGCAATGACAATATCCTTACCTATTTTAGTAAAGGTTTTGGCCATTTGACCCCAACGTTTGAATTTTCTCGCTTTTCTAAATTCGAAGGCTCTTCCCATAGTTCATTAATTTGAAATGCAAAAATAAAACAAGCTGAGTGATTTCCGCTATCTGAGCTAAAAAAAATCCCCCCACAGGACCGCCTTTTAGCTAAGGAATTTTGGCTAAATTGCAGGAGTGAAAAAATACGTCTGGCTCTTTTTTGTCCTGTTTACTACCTCGCTCTTCGCTCAAAAGAAGAACGAAAACTTCAAAATGCACATCAAAAAAAGCACGGGGAACATCAAAATAGATGGGGTGCTTGATGAAAATGCTTGGTTTCAAGCAGCGGCAGTTAGCGACTTTATGATGTGTAATCCCTTCGATTCGCTTTGTGCGCAGGTAAGGACTGACGTGAAGATGACCTACGACGATAAATACATTTATATCTCGGCGGAATGTTTCTTAAAAGAGCCGGGTGCTTTCGTGGTGGAGTCGATGAAGCGGGATTTTAGCTTTGGGGTGAATGATAATTTTTTAGTCTTTATCGATACGTTTGAGGATAAGACGACGGGTTTTGCGTTTGGGGCGAATGCAGCCGGTGCGCAGTGGGATGGCCAAATGTCCGAAGGATCGAAGGTAAACCTGAACTGGGATAATAAGTGGGAATCTGCCACGACTTACAAGCGGGATTCGTGGATTTTCGAAGCGGCGATTCCGTTTAAGTCGATTCGCTATAAGGGCAATGTAAGTCGCTGGGGGATTAATTTTTCCCGTTATGATTTAAAGGCCAAAGAAAAATCCGCCTGGGCTCCTGTCCCTCGGCAATTCCCTACGGCTTCCTTAGCCTATGCTGGGGTCTTGGTTTGGGATACCCCTCCACCCACGCCTAAAAAGAATATATCTTTGATTCCCTATGTCTTATCTGGCATTTCCGCGAATTACGAAACAAAAGATCCCACGTCGATGCGCAATCAAATCGGGGGTGATATCAAAGTCGCTATTAATTCGGGTTTGAACTTGGATATGACGTTGAATCCGGATTTTTCGCAAGTGGATGTGGATAGACAACAAACGAATCTGGATCGTTTTGAGCTTTTTTATCCGGAGAAACGCCAGTTTTTTATCGAGAACTCGGATCTTTTTGATGGCTTTGGGACAGATAATATCCGTCCCTTTTTCTCTCGTAGAATCGGTTTAGCGCTGAATTCAAAAACAGGGATATACGAGCAAACGCCTATTACGTATGGCGCGCGTTTAAGCGGTAAATTAAATCAAGACTGGAGAATAGGGGCCTTGAATGTGCAGTCAGAAAGAATTGATGCAAAAGGGGTGCCTACGCAAAACTATTCGATGGTTGCTTTGCAACGGAAGGTGTTTGCGCGCTCGAATTTTGGAGCCTATATGGTCAATAAACAATCCTTCATCGATACCGATTTGCAGCGGTCGAATGGCTTTCAACCCTTTAATCGCGATGTGGGAGTGGAGTATAATTTAGCCTCGGCGGATAATTTCTGGACGGGTTCGGTTTTTTATGCGAACACGATTAGCCCCTTACAAAAGGACCAAAGTTTTGCCCAAGCCGCTTCTTTGGCCTACAAAGACAACAACTGGACTTTTTCTGGAAAAGAGTCCTGGGTGGGTGAAAATTACAATCCAGAAACGGGCTATGTTCCGCGTGTGAATTATGTGCAAACACAGCTGGATGCTGCGAAGAATTTTTACCCTAAAAACAAGTCGACGAACGTCTTCTACACAACGCTTTCTGCGATGACCATGAGTTATTGGAATAATCAAGGCACATTTACGGACAATACGTCGTATGTAGCTTATGAGGGAACGATGAAGGATCGCTCGACTTTTGGGAGTTATTTGTCTTATGATTATGTGAAATTATTGTATGATTTCGATGCCACCAGAATGGGCAATACGGCCTTGAAAAAAGGGACGGAGCACAGCTGGTATGCATTAAATGCGCGCTATGGTTCTTCGCCCATCAAGTTATTTACGTATACTCTTTCGTCCCGATTTGGTGGATATTATGGCCAAGGCTGGCGTACCGGCATTACGGCGGATATTGGGTATCGATTCCAACCCTATGGTAGTTTCTCCGTGGCTTTGGATTATAATGACATCGTGGATGTGGCAATTCCAGGCACAGATGTGGCAGCGGCGAAGAAAGTGTCCTCTAATTTTTGGATTATTCGACCGAAAATCGACATCACTTTTTCAAACAAATTGTTCTTTGCCACGTTCTTTCAATTAAACCAACAAACAAAAAATATTAACCTAAACGCGCGACTGCAATGGCGTTACAAGCCGGCTTCTGATTTGTTCCTAGTGTATACGGACAATTATTTTCCAGAGATTATGCAAATTCGCAACCGTGCTTTGGTGTTGAAATTGAATTATTGGCTTAATTTGTAATCTAAATAAAAAACAACCTATGAAGAAGTTCTTATTACTATTGACATGTTTCGTTTCTTTCGGTGTATTAGCACAGAAAGCGGCTCCATCACCCGCTGCGGTAGCTACCCAAAAAGTAGGAAACACAGAAGTGATGATTAAATACGCACAGCCTTCGGTGAAAGGCCGTTTGGTTTTTGGCACTAAAGAAGCGAAAGCCTTAGTTCCTTATGGCGAAGTTTGGAGAACGGGCGCGAACGAAGCGACTACGATCGAAGTTTCCAATGACATCACGGTGCAAGGTAAAACCTTACCTAAAGGTATTTACTCTTTATTTTCTATCCCAGGCGAAACAGAGTGGACAATCATCTTTAATAAAGAGGCTAAAATGTGGGGCGCTTATACCTACAAAGAAGCGAACGACGTTTTACGCGTAAAAGCTCGTGTTAGCGAACACGCATACACAGAGCAATTCACGATCGGAATCACGGCAGCAGGCCAAGTGACGTTGGATTGGGATAAATCTTCGGTTTCTTTTTACTTGAAATAAAATCAAGAACTTGATAAAAAAGCGGCTCAGAAATGGGTCGCTTTTTTTATTGCCAAAATTCGTTTGAAATACACATTCCTTTGGCTATTTTTACTCGTAATTGACGATAAAATAAGAATATATGAAAAAGGTATTGATAGCGGAAGATAGCTCAGTAATCCAAAATCTAGCGAAGAAGATTTTAGAATTTCAAAATTTTGAGATCCACGCCGTAAAAAACGGACAACAAGTGTTAGACGAATTAGCCAAGGCTGATTTTGACATTATCTTATTAGATATCAATATGCCTGTGATGGACGGTATGGATTGCGCTCGTGCAGTACGTGCCTTAGCAGACTCGAAAAAAGCAGCTATTCCGATGATTGCCATCACTGGAAATGCGCGTAACTATTCGATGGATGATTTTAAAGCAGCTGGATTCAATGATTTCTTAGCTAAGCCATTGAACTTCGATTCCTTGGTTTCTCAGGTGAAAGCCTTAACAGAATAAGCTCATGTCCCCTTCTAAGGTAACGTTTTTAGGAACGGGAACTTCTCAGGGGATTCCGATGATTGCTTGTGCTTGCTCCGTTTGTCAATCCACAGATGAGCGAGATAAGCGTCTCCGCGTTTCGGTACACATCGAATTAGGTGGGAAGAGTTTCATTATCGATACGGGTCCAGATTTTCGCCAGCAGGTCCTTAGGGCTAGAATTAAGCGACTGGACGCCGTTTTATATACGCACGAACACAAAGATCATACGGCAGGAATGGATGATGTGCGGGGATTTAATTTCCACCAGCAATCGTCGATTCCTTTGTATGCCCGTGCTCAGGTCATTGAGCAATTGAAGCGGGAGTTTGCGTATGCTTTTGGCGATAATAAATACCCGGGAGTGCCAGAAATCGATGTCTATGAGCTCGATGGCCAGCCTTTCACGGTGCAAGGTATCGACATTCAGCCCATTTTCGTGAAGCATTATTACTTAGATGTGTTGGGCTTTCGTTTTGGGGATTTTGCCTATGTGACGGATGCAAATTCCATTGCCCCAGAAGAGCAGGATAAATTACGGAATTTAGACGTTTTAGTGATCAATGCCTTGCGCAAGACGACCCACGTCTCCCATTTTACCTTAGCTGAAGCACTCGATTTAATCACTGAATTAAAGCCTAAACAGGCCTATATTACGCACATAAGTCACCAAATGGGGCTACATGCCGAAGTACAAAAAGAATTGCCGCCTAACGTTTCACTCGCCTATGATGGGCTCGTTTTAAACTTGTAATATGTCTTTCAAAGCCGTTTTATTCGATATGGATGGCGTGATTGTAGATAATCTACCTTATCACGTGGATGCCTGGTTGCTTTTTTGCGAACGGAAGGGGATCCCTTTGACGAAGGATGTTTTTTACAAGGAGTTGAATGGAATGAATTCGAAAGATACGTTCGAATGGTTTTATAAAAAGGAAATGACAAGGGCGGAAGTAGAGGTGCTAGAAGAGGAGAAGGAATTGCTTTACCGCGAATTTTATGCCGCACATCGTAAGCCGGCGCCAGGCTTATTAACGTTTTTGCAGGATTTACGTTCCAGAGGAATAAAAACAGCTTTAGCGACCTCTGCTGGCCCTGGAAATATTGATTTCATAGTGGATGGCCTTGGTATTCGCGATCAATTTGACGCCATCATCGGTGGTGCGGAAGTGACGAAAGGAAAGCCAGATCCAGAAATTTATCTGAAAGCGGCTGCGCTCGTGGGCGTCGCAACAGCCGATTGCTGGGTGATTGAGGATTCCCTACAAGGCATTGCATCGGGCCTAGTCGCTGGTGCGCGCGTGGTAGGTATCACCACCTCGCATACCGCGCAGGAATTAGCTCATACCCAGGTGATAGCCCCTGATTTTATTGGTTTGTACGATCAAATAGCTGCCTTATGAAAAAGCTCACAGTCCTTTTTTTGTTGATCTGTTCCGTTGTTTTTGCCCAAAAAGGGCGCTACCCAATGGAAATGGTGCCGGGCAAAATGATCAAAGAATATACGCCCGAGTACATGGGCTTGAAGCGTGATTTGCCGGAGGGATATACTGAAAATATGCGGGCTATATTAGCGCAATCAGCTGCAATTAGAGTAGAGGCGACCACCCAAACAAAGGTCTCAGCAAATATTACCCTAACATACGAGACTGTTCCTCCTGCAGATGTGAAAGCAGTTTTCGAAAAGGCGGCGGCGACTTGGTCTACCGTGTTTTCGTCAGATGTGCCCATCAATGTATATGTAAAATGGGCCTCTCTAGCTACTAATGTGTTAGGGAGTGCAGGGGCGACGGTGAATGTGCGGAATTTCGTGGGAGCTAATCGTTTGAATACGTTTTACCCCATTGCTTTGGCAGAGAAAATGGCCCATAAAAACCTGAATGGTACGAATGCAGATATTTTAGCCACCTTTAATTCCGATTTTACCGCATGGTATATTGGTACAGATGGGATGCCCAATATCAATCAAATTGACCTGTATTCCGTGGTGCTACACGAAATGGGGCATGGTTTAGGTTTTATAGGCCAGGTTTCGGTGACGTCTAGTGAAGCGGGTTATCCCTATCCGGGGATTTTTGATCAATATATGATCAATGCCGCGAACGTGGCTTTGATGGATACGAATAGTTTTAAGAACCCATCGGCGGCGCTATACACGCAGCTGACTTCGGGTAAAATTAATTTGTCTACGCCTGCTGTTTTGCGCAATAACGGGAGTGCTGGGAAGTTATATACGCCGTCTACCTACTCGGATGGATCCAGTATTTACCACGTGGATCAAGTGAAATACAAGGTAGGGGACGCGAATGCTTTGATGACTCCCCAAATCGCCCGGGGTGAGGTGACTCGGAATATTGGGCCTATTGTGACTTCGGCTTTTAATGATTTTGGCTGGTATTCTTCGAATTTAATAGGCGAAGAGTATAATGATACGGAAGATCAGGCATCAGATAAAGTGTTTTCGGTGCAGGTGTTTTCGGATACGCTTTGGGATGAATCTTCGTTAAAACTGTATCTCGCGGTTAATTCGAATACCTTTAATCCGGTTTCTAGTTTTACTAAGGCTGGGAATACGTATTCCTACAGCTTGCCTAAAAGTGCCACAGCGAGAAATATTAAGTATTACTGGTATGCGGAGGAGAAATCGGGGAAAAAATTTGTGACTCCGGCTGAGGCTCCGGTGATTTCGGGTACTCGTTTTGGTAGTTATTTTGAGTTCAATATAGCGCCTGATACGACCAAACCGGAGGTCGTTTACTCCAATCCCTTAAAGTATATTTTTACATCGCAGACCTCGGTTCCGCTTCCTACCTTGCTAGCTGCGGATAATATTGGGATCGACACCGTTTATATGGAATATTCCATTAATAGTGGTGCTACGATTCGAAAAGGCTTTACGAAAGTGGCGGGTTTAACCTATAGTTTCACGAATAGTTTTGATTTTGCATCGGGATTATTGAAGGCAGGGGATGTCATTAAATACCGGATTATCGTAAAAGATAAGGCCAAAGTCACGAATACCGTCACGCTTCCTGCTAGCGGAACCTATGATTTTACGGTTTTGGGTTTACAGTCTGCGGTAGGGAGTTACAAGCAAAATTTTGACACACCTCCCACGACTGATTTTTATTTAAAGGGCTTTAGTTTTGCGAAGCCAAGCGGTTTTACTACGATAGGTTTGCACAGTGCGCACCCGTATGCGGATGGGTCAGAGGAGTCCTATAATGGGGCGGGTGGCACAGATAAGTTTACGAATAGCGATGCCGTTTTATTAAAGCCAATCACCGTGCGGGCGGATACGGCTAAAATCTATTTCGATGAGGTTGTTTTAGTAGAGCCAGGTGATGCGGGGGCATCTTTTTTAAATGCGGATGGAACAGTGAATCGCAGTTTCTATGATTACGTAACGGTTCAGGCTTCGAACGATGCCGGCAAAAACTGGTATAATTTGATCAATGGATGGGATTCCAATTTCTCTACAACCTGGTTAAATGCCTACAATACGGGTTTTGATGCAGCAGGAAATTCGACTGGAGTTGGTTCTTCTACTTTGGTCAAAAAACGTGAAATCGATCTTTTCTCTTCAGGTAAATTCAAAGCGGGAGATCAGCTCGTATTTCGTTTCCGCTTGCACGCGGACGTGGGAGCGCACGGCTGGGGCTGGGCCATTGATAATTTGAATATTCAGGGGTCCGTGGCAGGGACTCCGCCGCCTTTGGTATTAGCAACAGAACCTACTACTTACCTGTCAGAATTGTTCATTTCGCCTAACCCTACCTCGCATTGGGTAAACATCCGCTTAGCGCTGGGTTCCGCAGATGAAAAAGTGCTTACCGGGATTGTAGGATCTCAAGGACAATGGATTCAGCAAGAAAGTATGCAAGTGAAAGGTGGATTGTTAGAGAAGCAATTTGATATTTCTTCTTTACCGACTGGAACCTATTTTGTCCAAGTAATCACCAATAGAAATGTATATAATAAGCGAATTATTGTGGTTCGCTAAGGCCTAGCAAAGCTTTTTACTTATCTTTGTAGACTTAATCATTAAAATTAGCCCTATGTCTTGGTTTTCAAGAAAAGAAAAAGGAATTGTCACCCCCACCGCTTCTAAATTAGATGCTCCGGATGGTTTATGGTACCAATGTCCTTCTTGTAAAAAAGCGATTCATACGCGCGAACACCGTCTGTTTGCCTACACTTGTTCTGGTTGTAATTACCACGAAAAAAT
>JBJTMW010000307.1:0-2517 GCA_046070715.1 Aquirufa sp.
TTTAAGCTCACCTTTCGTGAAAGCGAGCTTTGCGTATTCACAAGTATTATCAGGCCAAAAAGTACAAGCCCCAAGATGGCAACGTATGTCAGCGATGACAGATGGCACTTTAGGTGAATTATTAGGTCAATTGTATGTGGCAAGATATTTCAAACCAGAAGCGAAGGCGAGAATGATTGAGTTAGTAGCCAATCTTAGAAAAGCATTTGCTGTTCGTATCAACAAATTAGATTGGATGAGCGCGGAGACGAAAGAAAAGGCTTTGGCAAAATTAAACGCGTTCACGCCTAAAATCGGGTATCCTGACAAATGGAAAAACTACGATGGCTTAGAAATTTCTGCTAACGAATATTACGGAAACATACGTCGTGCAGGCGCTTGGGGCTTCCAAGAAAACTTAGCACAATTAGGCAAACCAGTAGACAGAAGCAAATGGGGTATGACGCCACCCACTGTAAACGCCTACTACAGCCCAGTGATGAACGAAATCGTATTCCCAGCCGGTATCTTACAATTCCCATTCTTCGCGGCTGACGCAGATGATGCGATCAACTACGGTGGAATCGGAGCCGTAATCGGACACGAAATGTCACACGGATTCGATGATTCAGGTAGCCAATACGACAAAGACGGAACTTTACGTAACTGGTGGACCAAAGACGACTTAGCGAAGTTCAAAGCGAGAACAGAGCTTTTAGGCAAGCAATTTGACGCGTATACGGTTCAAGACACCATCCACGTAAATGGTAAATTAACGATGGGCGAAAACATCGGAGACTTAGGCGGCTTGAATATGGCTTACGAGGCTTTCAAAATGACGAAGCAAGGAAAGTCAACGAAGAAAATCGATGGCTTTACTCCGGACCAACGTTTCTTCTTAGCTTGGGCACAAGTTTGGAGAGGTTCTTCTCTTCCAGAAACGGAAGCACAGCAAGTGTTAACAGATCCTCACTCGCCTAACCAATACCGTACAATCGGTGCTCCAGTCAATATGGATGCTTGGTACAAGGCATTCGATGTGAAACCGGGAGATAAATTGTATAAGAAGCCGGAAGATCGCATTAAGATTTGGTAATCTCTGTAGAGTAGAGATTATAGAGTAGAGATTAAAGAAAGGCGGCCCGTAGGGCCGCCTTTATTTTTAAAGCATAAAGCACAAAGAATAAAGCAAAAAATGCAACGTATAGTAAGCTAGTCTTAACCTGCAGCTTTTGTTTAAAGCCAATCCTGTAGAAATGATTGAACTTATACTAAAGACAAAACTGATTATTAAACTAACAAAAAAAGAGGCGCCCCTGCGGGGCGCCCTCTTTAAATTCTACTAAAAACTAGAATTAGTTTTTATCCCAGAACAACTTCGTAGTCAATAAATCACCACCGATTGCAGATGCAGCCGCAGTGTAATTAGGACCATTTAAAGTTTGCTCATTTGCTGGGTAAGTCAAACGAGTAGGGAAGCCAGACTTAGCGTTTACTGGAGCAGAAATCACTGGGAAGTCTAAACGACGCAATTCAGTCCAACCTTCGTAAGGACGGTTGTAAAGAGCGATCCATTTTTGTGTTCCAATTTTTTGCTTCCAATTACCTGCAGCCGTTGTATAAGCCACTTCTGGTTGAGCTAAATAAGCATCTGCATCTGCTTGCGTACCACCCCAATAGATGATCGAAGCAGTGATAGCATTCTTGTAGTGTGTTTCAGCAGAACCAGCTACTGTGTAACCACGCTCAGCAGCCTCAGCACGTAAGAATTCTGTTTCTACCACGTCTGCAAATACGTAAGGATCAGCCGCAGCGATCACTTTAGCACCTGCACGAGAGAAATCAACGAATGTATTTACTTTTCCTACGATACCACCAGCATAAGCACCAGCGTTATTTTTAGAGAAGTATAATCCAGTACGTGGGTCATTCCATCCTAACAATTTGTCCATTAAGTCTTTCGCAGCGATGTAATCTTGACGACCACCTGTTACGATATCCACATATAATGGGTTTTGGTTAGGAGAAGCAGCTTGGTAAGTAAACAAACCGTTGCTAGAAGCAGCAGAGATTGCATTCGCATCTGAAGCCTCAACCGCTGTTTTAGCAGCAGCTGTATTTTCGTCAGCAATGATCATACCTAACTTCATACGCAATGTATTACCAAACTTCACCCATCCAGCTACAGAACCTTTGTAAACCAAATCTTCACCTGAAGCAAAACCAGCAGCTGATGTATTTAATTTAGCAATCGATGAGTTCAAACGAGCTAATAAATCTGTATGGATGGTCTTCGCATCATCATACTTAGGAAACAAGTTAGTCGCTTGTAATGCTTCTGTATAAGGAACATTGCCAAAAGAGTTAACTAATACCGAGTATGTATACACTTGCATGATATCGATGATCGCTAATTTATTCGCTTTCTCACCAGGAGTTAACGTTGCATCCGCGTTGATTAACTTAGCTGATTCATTCAAATCTGCTAATACATCACGGTACATCGTAGTAAACCATCCTTGAGGGATAGCACGTGTT
>JBJTMW010000308.1:0-2820 GCA_046070715.1 Aquirufa sp.
AAGCTATACGAAAAAGTACGACCCGTGTTCAAAACGTCGTCCACTACAATAATCACTTTGTTTTCTAAGGCATCTGTTCCACCCTCGAATTTTACCGGGCGCTCGTAAGGTTGTTCTTTATTTAAATCAATCTTTACCGGAATGGCCTTCATTTTCGAGATGCTTTTGATCTCTTCGCACAACAGTTCCGCAAAGGCGAAACCCTCGCCTACGATTCCTGCGATAACAATTTCGGTCTCCTCGAAGTTATTCTCATAGATTTGAAAGGCAATTCGTCGGATTTTTTGGAGGAGGGCAGGGCCATCAAGAACTTGTTTGGCAGACATAGGGATTGCTTTAATTCAAATTGTGCGATTTAAAATTACCAAAATTATCCAATTTTCGTACCTTTACGCCTTAATTAGCGTTTAAAAATCATTTCATATGTCTAAAATGTACGGGGCTCAACAGCGCCAAATGCAAGCACCTTCGAATCCTTTAGCGATTAAAACGAAGAAATTCGCATTAGAAAAAAATAAGTTTGTGGGTTTGTGCATGCGTCAGCTTTTCTCGAATCAGTGGAAGTTTGCGTTTATCCCTTTGGCACTCATCCTAGGGAATGTGGCTTTGAACTTAACTGGAGCCTATAAAAACTACTGGATTTATATTTTCATCGCTATCGCGGTGATCGCTTACATTCTTTTCTGGTTAATTCAGTTTACCGGAATTACGCAATTAGCGCAATACAAGCAATTATTTGATAAATACCGCTACGAGATCGATAGCCGCCAAATCTTCATGAAGCTTTCGGATAAAGAAGGCGGAATGATCAAATGGGACATGATTTTAGGGGCTTACAAAGACAAAGATGCTTATGTGTTAGAGATGGGTAAATACCAATTCTTGCATTTGCCATTTAGCGTTTTCAATAACGATAATGACAAGAAATTACTCGATAAGATATTGCGCGACAAGGGATATTTAAATTCCTAAGATGGGGCGCATTCTAGCGATTGATTTTGGATTAAAACGGACCGGTATCGCGGTCACAGATCCTTTGCAGATTATCGCAAATGGTTTAGACACGGTTCCGACCCATACCTTGTTGGTATTTTTACAAACCTACTTCGCGAAGGAAACGGTCGATCAAGTAGTTATCGGAATGCCTAAAAACCTGGATAACACGGATACGGATTCCACCGCCGGTGTTCGTATTTTTATCAAAAGTTTTCGCAAGAAGTTTCCTTTGATTCCTTTGGAAGAACACGATGAACGTTTCACGTCTAAGCTTGCGATGCAAGCCATGATTGCGGGAGGCATGTCCAAAAAAGACCGAAGAGAAAAAGGAACGGTCGACAGAGTATCGGCCACGATCATTTTGCAATCGTATTTAGAATCTAAATCATAAAAAAAAGCGGCTCTTCTTAAAGAGCCGCTTTTTTATTTCGTTACTACTTTCGCAAAGCGGTGGTAGAATGGAGTCTTACTTTGATCCGTTTTCGGTTTGTATTTACCTGTGATGATGGGAACATACATCACTCGGCGGCGGGATTTTTCACCCACATTTGGAGAAACCTCTACGCGGTGCCACAAACGGCCATCGTGTATCGTTAAATCGCCCCGTTCGATTTCAAACGCTGCTTCTCTTGGATCTGGTTTGTGATCGATGAATTGCTTCTTTCCAAATAACAATTTCAACACCCCTTGAGTGTGTGTGCCTGGAAGTACACGTAAACCGCCATTCGAAGAAGGGCAATTATCTAAGTGTATTCCCACGTTTAACATCGGGAGAATTTTTTGGCCCAAAAATAAATCACGTGGGCTATCGGTATGCCAGCCCATTTGGCTGAATTTAGAATTCGGTTGATTGATATAATGATTGAAAACTAATCCATCCTTCTCGTCTTCACTGATTCGTCCCTCGTATGGCGCTAACAACTCAATAAGTAATTGCAAGCGTGGATCTCTGATTAATTCCGCTAAAATAGGGCTAAACTGATTCGTAAAGCACATACGCTGAATCATCGGGTTACCTTCGTGGTCTTTACCAAATTTTAAAGGAATCCCTTTTACTTTTTCGATCCCTTCTTCCAGCCATTGTTTTTCAATTTTCGCTAATTCCGAAATGAAAAGTTCCGCTGTTTCAGGCTCAATAAACTTCTTAAAATGAATTACTCCATACTTCTTGAAGTATTCTTTCTGCTCTTCTGTTAGCTTTTCTCCTAACGTGAAGGTTTTGTATTCAAATTTCGCAGATGGTTTTCTCATAAGGTAATGGTAATGAATTCGGGATGCAATTTACGGCAATCTGTACGAATTATAGTTATCGCGTTCCTGATTTCTGATGAAAATCAACTTTTTGGTATATAAAAGAGTCAAAAAATGCCGAACTTTGTGGCTCGAATTTAAGATCCCCAATATGAAAAAAATCCTATTTATCGCTTTGCTTAGTTTGGTGAGCCTTGCTGCCTTTTCACAAAAAACGAATAAAAAAGGTTCCTATTATATTACCTGGGGATATAATCGTTCTAGTTATGCGAATTCGGATATTCGTTTTGTGGGTCCGGGCTATGATTTTACCTTATTGAACGCCGAAGCGCTGGATTTTCCTACTCCTTTGAGTGAATTTAAAACCTACGTTGATCCCGGTTTATTGTCTATTCCCCAGTTTAATTTCCACGCGGGTTATTTTATTAAGGATAATCTTTCGATCAGTATCGGTTGGGATCACATGAAATATGTGGTGACAGATGGCCAAACGGTGAAAGTGAATGGCTTTATTAATCCCCAGACTTCCTCTCCGGCAATTGCGGTGGATCCCGCTTATGTGGGGACATTCAA
>JBJTMW010000309.1:0-2871 GCA_046070715.1 Aquirufa sp.
TTTTGCAAAAGAGTGGCCCGATGAGCTCCGTGATTTTGATCAAGTTTGGGTGATGGGCGGAGATGGGACCTTTAATTATTTCGTGAACAAATACCGGTCGATCGACATTCCCATTGCCTTATTCAAGGGAGGGACGGGAAACGATTTTTATTGGAAATTATTTGGGGATCGATCCAAACGTGCGCATTTAGATGCGGTGTTAGCGGGTCACGTCGAAGCCTTTGATGCCGGAGACTGTAATGGGCAACTTTTCTTGAATGGCGTGGGTATCGGAATCGAGGGAGAAGTGCTCAAATCGATGGAGGCGATTCGTTTTTTTAAAGGGGCTTTGGGCTATTATTTAGCTGCTATTCCGAATTTATTGAAGTTTAAGACCTATCAAATTTTAGGTGGCCGCGAGGTATTCCTCTGCATGGTTTTCAATTCTTCGCGGGCAGGCGGAGGCTTTCATTTCTTCCCCAAAGCTTCGATTCAAGATGGCCTACTTGATGTTTTATACTGTGACCCCATACCCGTTTGGAAGCGCTTGTATTACATGCCTATCATACAATCAGGGAAGCATGTAAATCTCTCCATCGTGGAATTCTCTCAAACGAAAAAGATCAGCATTAAAACCAGTCGTGTCCTCAGTGCCCAGGTAGACGGAGAAGTCCAAACCTCAGATCAATTTGATTTCCAAGTTCTTCCTGCTAAATTTAGGTTCATTGTACCTAAATTATGAAAAAAACACTCCTATTCCTTTTGGTTACCATACCTATTTTAGCCCAAGATGCGGACAAAAAGAAGGTCCTAGTCAGAATTCAACAACAAGAATCGCATTACAGTGCCATCGCACAGAAAATCTGGAACTTTGCTGAAGTCGGATACAAAGAGAAACAATCCTCTGCCCTCTTACAAGAAACGCTGAAACAAGCTGGTTTTACGATTGAGACAGGAGTAGCAGGCATTCCTACCGCCTTTGTTGCAACCTACGGACAAGGAAAACCGGTGATTGGTATCATGGCGGAATACGATGCATTACCGGGTTTATCACAAGATTCCATTCCAACGAAACGTTCTCTGGGAGGAGCCTCTGGACACGCCTGTGGCCACCATTTGTTTGGGACAGGTTCATCTGCTGCGGCTATTGCCGTAAAAGAATGGTTAAAGGAAACCGGTGGAAAAGGAACGATTAAATTATACGGATGTCCAGCGGAAGAGGGTGGATCCGGAAAAGTATATATGGTGCGGGAGGGTTTATTTAACGACGCCGATGTCATGTTGCATTGGCATCCGAGCGACGCGAATTCGGTTTCGACGGGATCTTCTTTGGCAAACAAAACAGGTAAATTCCGCTTCTACGGTCTTTCTTCGCATGCCGCTGCCTCCCCAGAAAGAGGACGGTCTGCTTTAGATGCGGTGGAGGCCATGGACTTTATGGCCAACATGATGCGCGAACACGTGCCGTCTTCTACACGTATTCACTATGTGATTACTAATGGGGGCAAGGCACCTAATATCGTTCCAGATTATGCAGAGGTCTATTATTATGTGCGTTCTCCGCAGCGCGATATCGTGATGGACGTTTGGAATCGCTTGGAAAAAGCGGCGGAAGGTGCAGCTTTAGGGACAGGAACGCGCTATGAATTAGAGGTAATCGGTGGGGTGTATGAGATTTTGCCAAACGAAAAGCTAGCAACTCTTATGAATGCAAACTTGCAAACAGTGGGAGGATATACCTTAAATCCAACCGAATTAGCCTTTGCCAAGCAAATCCAGCAAACACCGGGCATGTTACAGACGGACTTAGCGTCGACGGCTTCAGTCGTTCCGGGTCGTCCAGATCCAAGTGGTGGAGGCTCGACGGATGTGGGAGATGTGAGCTGGGTAGTCCCTACGATTGGTTTAGGAACAGCCACTTGGGTGCCAGGAACCACGGCACATAGCTGGCAAGCAGTGGCTGCCGGAGGTACAAGCATCGGTAAAAAAGGGATGATGGTGGCTGCGAAGACTATCGCTGGTACGGCTATGGATTTATTTAAAAACCCAGCGTTGATTGAAGCCGCTAAAGCAGAATGGTCAAAGCGTAAAGGTGCTGAATTTAAATACAAGGCACTTTTAGGCGATCGCAAGCCTGCTTTGAATTATAGAGATTAGTCGTCTGAATTCGGGTTTTTGTCGATATGCTTGTGGCAAAAACACGAAAAAGAGATAATTTACATTTGTTAACCTGTTTACATGAAAAACGAAAAATATTCCCGTTACGAATTTTTACGCAAAATGGGATTCAGTGGCGCCGCTTTGATGGCGGTTGTCAGTGCTTGCACCGTCAAGAAAGATGCCGTTTTAGACTCCCTAATTGTTAATTCCAAAGGTCAACCGGTGGTTTCGCTGGATAGTACGAATGCGGCTCCGTCAGCAGTGCCGCCTACGACGACCACGGGTACCGGTTCAGGTATTTCTACTACGAATTTGTCCGGACTAGTAACGACGACTCAACTAAATACCATTACGAGTTTTATCGTAAAAGTGGATTTGACGGCTTCAGCCACTACGGCGCTGAAAAATGATGGGGGCTTTGTGATTGTCAATGGTTCGGTGGTAGTAGCCAACGTTTCTGGAGGACAATATGTCGCAGCCCAAAATTTATGTACCCACCAGCCGCGACCTAACATTATCTTTAATCGAACGGAATATTATTGCACAGACCATGGAGCGCGTTTTTCGCTCACGGGGACAGGATTAAATTCGCTTGGAAGCAGAGGTTTGACGGTCTATCGCACCGCCAATGATGGTAAAACTTTAGTCGTATTTGCGTAATGATCACAGCTATTTTATTTTCTTTATTAACCTGGTTAGCCGATTTTTCTCAGGCCAAAACCGAAGCCTCTC
>JBJTMW010000310.1:0-3194 GCA_046070715.1 Aquirufa sp.
TTTTTAGCCCTCCGTATAAAATTTCATTTATTTTTCGGTAATTTCGGATTATTAATTCGAAGCCTACATGAAAAATATTCTTATCGTATTGCTAATCAGTGCATTAAGTTCGTTTGTGGCACCTGCTACGAAGACCATCACCGTGAAAAGTGATCCTATTGGAGCGGAAGTGATATTAAACGGTTATTACGTAGGAAAAACACCTATCGACATCAAGATTGACGAAAAGCAATACAATTTTATCTCTGTTTCGAAGTCTGGCTACAAACGTCAGCGTGTCGAATTGAAAGGAATCGATAAAGAAGTCGAGGTGAAATTAGAGAAGGATCTCTAAATCGATGCTAGGGCTTGTTCTAAGTCCGCCCATAAATCATCCACGTGTTCTAGTCCGATCGAGAAACGCAACAGGTTTCCCGGAGTCGTACTTTGCGGTCCTTCAATGGATCTACGGTGTTCTACCAGTGATTCTACGCCACCTAGGCTGGTTGCTTGTTGGAAAATCTGCAGTTTACCTGCCATCTCCCTCGTTTCCGTTTCCCCCGTTTTCACCTGTAAAGCGATCATGCCGCTGAAGCCCTGAGGCATTTGAGCCTTTGCCAAAGCGTGCTGCGGGTGTGATTCCAAGCCAGGGTAATGTACTCTTTCTACTTTGGGGTGTTTTTCCAAACGCTTCGCGAGTTCCAACGCGTTCGCGCTGTGCTCGCGCATTCTCAATGGAAGAGTCTTCAAGCCCCTTGCTAACAAATAACAGTCCAACGGATTAGGCGTCGCCCCCATCAAAATCTGTACGCGTTCAATTCTTTTCGCCCACTCATCATCCTCTTTTACCAGCACCGCCCCGCCCATGATGTCCGAATGTCCACCAATGTACTTCGTCGTCGCGTGCATCACGATGTCCGCACCATGAGCAATGGGGTTTTGGAGCACGGGTGTGCCCATCGTATTATCCACGCCTAATTTTAGCCCGTGCTTTTTAGCAATGGCTGACAAACCTGTAATGTCCGTAATGCTGAGCATCGGATTCGCAGGCGTCTCTGCCCAGATGAGTTTCGTATTTTTTTGTATCGCTTTTTCTACCTGTGCCAAATCCGTCATATCCACCTGCGTCACCTCAAGCCCCCAAGGTCCTAAGATTTCTTCCGCCAGTTTGTAGGAGGCATAATAACCTACTTCCGGCATCAAGATATGGTCGCCGGATTGGAGGCATTGGAAAACGGCGTTGACGGCGGCGAGGCCTGAGCCGAAGGCGAAGCCTCGCGACGCTCCTTCTAAGGCCGCCAGGCCTTTTTCAAGTGCCGTGCGGTTTGGGTTGGAGTTGCGAGAATACATGTGGCCTTTCGGATAAGTTCCATCCAAAGCCCGTTCAAAAGTCGTCGTCAAAAAAACCGGCGCCGCAATCGCCCCCGCCGTTTCATCCTTCAAATGACTCCCATGTACCGCAATCGTCTCCTTTTTCATCGCTGATTTTCTCTTAACTTGAAGTTTTTACCTAAATACAACCGACGAACTTGTTCGTCATCCGCTAATTCTCGTGGCGTCCCTGCCTTCAAAATCTTTCCCTCAAAAAGCAAATAAGCCCTATCCGTAATCGACAAGGTCTCATCCACATTATGATCCGTAATCAAGATTCCAATATTCCGGTATTTCAACTTCGACACAATCGTCTGAATCTCCTCCACCGCAATTGGATCGACCCCCGCAAACGGCTCATCCAACAGAATAAACTTTGGATCCACCGCCAGCGCCCTCGCTATCTCCGTTCTTCTCCTCTCTCCCCCAGAAAGCACCTGGCCCAAACTCTTCCGCACATGCGTTAAAGAAAACTCCTCCAACAAACTCTCCACCTTCTCTTTCTGCGCCGCTTTCGATAAATCCGTCATCTCCAGCACCGCCTGAATATTTTCCTCCACACTCAGCGTCCTAAAAACCGACGCTTCTTGCGCTAAATATCCGATTCCTAATCTCGCCCTTTTGTACATGGGCAAATCAGTTACGTCCAAATCATCCAAGAACACTTTCCCCTCATTCGGCTTCACTAATCCCGTCGCGATGTAAAAAGACGTAGTTTTACCCGCGCCATTTGGCCCCAATAAACCCACAATCTCCCCTTGCGCCACCTGGTACGAAATGTGATCATTCACTAATCGTTGGCCATATTTCTTGACTAAATTCTCTGTCCGTAAAATCATGCCTTAAAAATACGAATTATTTCCATGTTTTCCCTTGTTGCCTGCTTGCTCTCGTCCTTAAACTGTTTTAGCGCTCTGATTGCTTTGAATGGCATAGTTGTGAAATAAATCGTTCGGCGTTAAAGTCGATTTTCAAGTATTGACACAATGTGTCAAAAGCGAGAGTAGTAGGTGTTGAGCTCTTTTAAAAGCCCTTTTTGTGAATAATTGGACAAATCTATAAACTCGATTTTCAGATATTGACAAAAAGTGTCAAAACCCGAAAATGCCTTTGCATACCTCGCCGGTATTTTAATACTATGCCGTTTCAGGCATTTCAGGGCCATTATTGATTTTTCTATCAGGGAATAATAAATCTAATCTCTCTACTCTATAATCTGGTATGAGACTAAGCCGCAGGCGACTAAAGCGACATCGTCGCGACTAAATCGCGCAGCGATGGCTAAGTGACGCAGTCACGACTACGCGCAGCGATGGCTAAGTGACGCAGTCACGACTACGCGTAGCGATGACCTCGCACAGCGACCCGACTAAATTGCATAGCGATGACCAAGTGACGAAGTCACGACTAAATTGCGTAGCAATGACTAAACGACATCGTCGCGACTAAGTCACGCAGTGACGACTAAATCGCGCAGCGATGACTAGCGCGCCGCGCTACAACACCACTCCACTAACTGAATAGCGAGTAGGCGATGAAAACCAACGCAGAGCTTGTGAACCAGAAATGGTATAGGAAACCACGCGACCTGAGATCAGGTGCATGGAGAGTTTTTTGGACGTCACGTAAATTAAATTCTCAGAAGAAATCTCAAAATCTACCGTGGTAGGTCTGCCGGCTGAGTCTAAAGCGATCTGGAAGGAACGAACGGGAAGGTCTTCGCCTTTTTTCAGCACGTAATGGATCAGGCCAGGGGTGCTGCGATTCTCATAACTGAGGGCGTAGGCAGGTTTGTTGAGGTCGGCTTCGCGGAAGAGGGCCCATTCTTTGGCCAAATCCACCTG
>JBJTMW010000311.1:0-7753 GCA_046070715.1 Aquirufa sp.
GTTTTGTTGCTGTGCAAGCGAAACGGCTAAGGCGCCCGGATCTGCCACGCCAGGGCAACCAGCTTCCGAAATAACGCCGATATATTCGACTGAACTATGTTTTTTGTAGAAATCAGTGACTGTTTTGGGTTGGGTATCTTTATCTAATACCTCAAAAACCAAACTATCTATCTGAATCCCCAGTTTCAATTCACTGATAAATCGCCTCGCCGTGCGCACATTTTCGACTAAAAAATGCGTCGTCTGCTGAAGAGCCGTTAAGATTTGAGGGCTTAGGACTTCGGAGGAAGTATTTTCAGCAATCGGGCAGGGGATGAGGTAAACTTTCATAAATACGATTGAAGCGCCTGTAGAAATAGCTCAGGCTGGTCTGCTTGCACCCAATGGCCCGCCCCAGGAATCTCTACTAATTCAAAATTAGGGAAAATTTCCGCAATGTATCGCTCGTCTTCCGGTTGAATATAATGGGAATCAGCTCCTTTAATAAATAGCGTTTCGGTATTCGATGCAGCAGGAACGAATAATTCGTGCCCCACGACATCAATGTTTTTGGTGATTACTTTCAGATTAATTCGCCACGCAAATTGCTGCTCAGCGTTCCGGTAGAGGTTTTTTAGCAGGAATTGACGCACGCCTTCTTTTTCTTCAAAGCGTTTCAAATGCTCATTGGCCGCTTGACGACTTTCTAGTGTTGTTAAATCTAGGCTGTTTAATCCTTCCAAAATGTGCGTATGGTGTACCGGATAGAATTTAGGCGCGATATCCACAATAACGATTCGAGAAGCGATACCCGGATGTAATAAATCAAACTGCATGACCACCTTGCCTCCCATGCTGTGACCGATGAGAATCGGATTTTCTAATTGATGTTCTTGAATGAATTCCAACAGATCAGCCGCCATCACCTCGTAATTGAATTCGTCTCCCCAGGGCGATTGTCCGTGGTTTCTTTGGTCTACTAAAAATACCCGGTGATTTTCAGAGATGGCTTTTCCAAAACCCAACCAATTATCAGAGGTCCCAAAAATACCGTGTAGAATAATAACCGGCGTACCCGATTCTCCTAGAGAGCGATAGAATAATTTCATTAGGCTAAATAAATGGCTTTTTCTTTTCGTTCTGTTAATTCCCCAATCGGACTTAATTCAAATCCATTCTCTAATGCGAATGCTTCGAATTCAGCCGTATGCTCCGCTTCCACGGCGATTAATAGTCCTCCAGATGTCTGTGGATCCGCTCCTATATAGCGCTGGCGTTCGGAAATCTCTTCACTTAAACGTTCGCCATAGCTCGCTAAATTGCGGGCTGTTCCACCTGGGAAGCATTTCTGGTCTAAATAATGATCTATATTAGGGAGCAATGGCAAGTTCTCAAACGCAATTTTAGCGCTCAATCCTGACCCATCCGCCATCTCTACTAAGTGCCCAAATAACCCGAAACCTGTTACATCGGTTAATGATTTTACATAAGCTAAAGGCCCTAGTTTTTCTCCGAACGAATTCAGCGTACTCATCTGCTTCACGGCGCGCGCTAAATCGGCAGGACTGACGATACCTCGTTTTTGGCCTGTAGATAAAATGCCCACCCCTAGAGGCTTTGTTAAGTACAACATGCAGCCTTTCGTGGCCGTATCATTCTGTTTTAAATTTTCTTTGCGCACCTTTCCCGTTACCGCAAGCCCAAAAATAGGCTCAGGAGAATCAATCGAATGTCCGCCCGCTAGGGGAATTCCTGCTTCAGCACAGGCTGCACGGCCACCCTCTAGTACTTGCGCCGCGATTTCAGGAGCTAATTTATCAATCGGCCAGCCTAGAATCGCAATGGCCATCAAGGGGCTTCCACCCATCGCATAGATGTCAGAGATGGCATTCGTTGCCGCAATTTTTCCAAAATCAAATGGATCATCGACGATGGGCATAAAGAAATCCGTCGTCGAAATAACTGCCTCTCCATTTTGCCAATCAAAAACCGCCGCATCGTCACGGCTCTCATTTCCGACTAATAAAAGGGGATGAGAGGCCTTCGGTTTATCTGATTTGAGGATTTTGTCCAAAATCTGTGGGGATATTTTACACCCGCATCCCGCGCCGTGGCTAAAGGAAGTTAATTTGATGTGATCTGACATTTGGCATATTTAGAATACAAAATTATTCTTTAAATAATTAAAAATTAAGATTCTGTTAAATAAATGCAATTTATAGGACTATAAGAGGCTTCAGCTGTTAGGATATTGATGATTTTTTATGGATTAGTCCTAAATATCAATCATTTAGCCGCTTTTAAGGGAAAATACTTTTTGGAGATATTTTGGAGTATTTGATTTTTCTCGTTTATTTTGTGTTATCATTTCTCAAATTATTTTATAACTAAATTCCAAATTTATGCAGAGAAGATTTATTACTAAATCAGTGTTATTGGGAGCGTTTTTTGCGCTTATGATGGCACTACCTGTCGGGCAAGCCTTTGCTCAGGGGTCTACAACATCCGCTTTGTCGGGTACTGTTGTGGATGAAAAAGGGGAAGGATTACCAGGTGCTACGGTAATCGCTATTCATGAACCTACGGGTTCTCGTTACGGTGCATCCACTCGTGGAGATGGTCGTTACAACATTGTTAACATGCGTGTGGGTGGTCCTTACAAAGTGACTGTTTCTTTCGTAGGTTACAAGGAGTCTGTTCAATCAGGTATTTCTTTGACTTTAGCTTCAGAACTACGTCAAAACTTCAAATTAGAATTAAACCAAGCTCAACTGGAAGAAGTGAAGGTGGTTGCGTCTCGTTCATCTGTGATTAACTCAGGTCGTACGGGTGCTGCTACAACGGTTTCTAACAGCTCTATCACTACTTTACCTACGTTAAACCGTTCGTTAGGTGATTTTGCTCGTTTAGATCCACGTGCAAACGGATTGAACTTCGCTGGTCGTAATGCATTATACAATAACGTAACGGTTGACGGTGCGTTCTTTAACAATGCGTTCGCTTTATCTCCTACGATTGGTGGTCAAGCAGGTGCTTCTCCTATCTCAGTAGATGCGATCGATCAGTTCCAAGTATTAATTGCTCCTTATGACGTACGTCAAGGTATGGCGACAGGTGCTAACATCAACGTTGTAACTAAGTCTGGTACAAACGATTGGTCTGGTTCTGCTTACTATTTTGGCACTGACCAAAACCAAGTAGGTAACAAGATCGGTGATGTGGTTAGCCAATATGGTAACTTCCAAAGAGGTCAATTCGGTGGTCGTATCGGTGGTGCTTTAGTGAAGAACAAATTATTTGTTTTTGCTTCATTTGAGCAAGAATTGCAAACACAACCGGGTTCAAGCTATGTAGCTGCGCGTCCAGGTTCTACTGCCGGTAATCAATCGATTGCAACGGCGGCTCAGTTAGATCAAATCAAAGATTTGTTGATGACTAAGTACAACTACAACCCAGGTGCTTACGAGAATTGGGATAAAGAAAACTATTCTCAAAAAGCGAACGTTCGTTTAGACTGGAATATTTCTGACAAGCACAAATTTAACTTGAAGTACAACTACTTACGTTCTTATGCTGATGTAAGTCCATCATCTTCTGGTTCATTAACGGGTGGTCGTGCTCCATCTGCTACGGTTTTACCTTTCCAAGGTTCTTTATACCGTATTAACAACAACTTGGATTCGTACATTGCTGAATTGAACTCAACGTTCTCTAGCAAATTAGCGAATAACTTGACTGTAGGTTATACCCAAATGCGTGACTTCCGTCAATCTCCTGTAAACAACACTCCGTTCCCTACAGTAGATATCGGTAACAATAACTCAAATGAATTAACTACGTTTGGTTTCGAGCCATTCTCTGCAAACAATATCTTGAACTCTGATATCTTCCAAGCTTCAGATAACTTAACGTATTATGCAGGAAAGCACGTATTCACTTTAGGAGCTGCTTTCGAAATGAATTCATTCAGCAATGGTTTTGCTCCTAACTACTATGGTGCATACCAATTCAAGTCGATTGATGATTTTATCAAATCAGCGACAACGGGTGTTTCTAACGCTTTGAAATATTCTCAACAATGGTCTAACTACTCGACTTTCCCATTTGCGGAAATGAAAGGTAACACGACTTCATTGTATGTTCAAGATGAGATTACAGCGGCTAAAGGCTTGAAATTAACGTTCGGTTTACGTGCTGACGGTACTTCATTCCCTATCGCTGATGATGCAAAATACAACAACGCGTATGTTCCAAGCTTAACGTTCCGTAACAACACGGTATTGAAAACAAATCAATTCCCTGATTTTACGACTTTATGGTCTCCACGTTTTGGATTTAACTGGGATGTAAAAGATGACAAAACAACTCAAGTTCGTGGTGGTTTAGGTATCTTCTCTGGTCGTGTTCCTTACGTTTGGTTATCTAACCAATTATCTAACAATGGTGTGTTATTCGGATCAGAGGCTATCTCTAACCCTACTAACCGTCCGTTCACAGTTAACGTAGATGCTTACCGTCCGGCTGTTTCTACTTCTATTATCCCTACGTCTTATAACTTAGCGGTAACAGATCCTAACTTCAAATTCTCTCAAGTATTCCGTGCTAACTTAGCTGTGGATAAGAGCTTAGGAGATGGTTGGTTAGTTTCATTGGAAGGAATCTACACAAAAGATATCAACGCTATTTACTTAGAAAACGTAAACTTACCAGATTCGAAAGTGAAAGCAGTAGGTGCTGATAACCGTGTGATTTATTACATGTTAGGAACTACGGGCGTACCGGGTTCTGTTAAGAACAACCAAATCTACGGTGCTCAAAAAGGGATCAATGCTCCAGCAGCAGGTAACAATGGATTAAATCCAAGTATCTCTGACGCGATCGTTATTAAGAATACACAATTAGGTTATTCTTATGCTTTAACGGCAACGGTTTCTAAAGCATTTGATAATGGTTTATTCGCATCGTTATCATACACTAACTCTGATTCTCGTTCAGTAAATGATGGTGGTTCTATCGCTCAGTCACAATGGAGAGATCGCGTAGTGTCAGGTGATCCTAACGAAAACGTAGCGTCTTATTCTTCTTATATGCAAGCACATCGTTTCAACGCGTATGGTTCATATAAATTGAATTACTTAAGCGAGAAAGCAGCAACAACCTTTGGATTTACGTATTCAGTAGCTCCAGCAGGTCGTTTCTCTTACACGTATTCTGGTGACATGAATGGTGATGGTCAAACATCTAACGACTTAATGTACATCCCTCGTGGTGAGGGAGAAATCTTCTTGAAAGATAAGGTAATCTCTTACAATGTTAGTCAATCATTCACTTACACAGCCGCACAACAATGGGCAGATTTAGATAAGTATATCTCTCAAGATGCTTATTTAAGCTCTCGTCGTGGACAATATGCAGAACGTAATGGTGCTGAATTACCTTGGCAAGCAAACTTTGATTTCAAAATCATCCAAGATTTCTACATCAAAGTAGGTGGCAAGAAAAACACCTTACAATTTACATTAGACGTATTCAATGCGGGTAACTATGCTTCATCTCAATGGGGCTTAGCTCAAACTCCTTTACGCGCTGGATTATTATCTTACTTAGGTAATGATGCGACTACTGGTAAGCCAACGTTTGAATTCCCTTACCGTTATACAGGTAACCCTACATCATCTGTACCATTGACAGATTCATTCCAACGTAGCTTTGGTTTGACTTCAAGATGGCAAGCACAGTTTGGTGTACGTTATATCTTTAACTAATAAAAAAGGGGACTTAGGTCCCCTTTTTTATAGAGTATAGATTATAGAGCACAGAGTATAAAGTTGGTTAACAAAAAAGGCGCAGATTGCGCCTTTTTTGTTTGTATAGGAAATAGGTTCCTCCGGACTGACCTCTGGCTACTGACTACTGTTTTAGAGTATAGATTATAGAGTATAGAGCATAGAGTTCGTTAACAAAAAAGGCGCAATCTGCGCCTTTTTTGTTTGTATAGGAAATAGGTTCCTTCGGACTGACCACTGATTACTGAATACTGTTTTAGAGTAGAGATTATAGAGCACAGAGTATAAAGTTCGTTAACAAAAAAGGCGCAATCTGCGCCTTTTTTGTTTGTATAGGAAATAGGTTCCTTCGGACTGACCACTGATTACTGAATACTGTTTTAGAGTATAGATTATAGAGCACAGAGCATAGAGTTCGTTAACAAAAAAGGCGCAATTTGCGCCTTTTTTGTTGTATAAGAAATAGGTTCCTTCGGACTGACTACTGAATACTGTTTTAGAGTAGAGATTATAGAGTATAGAGTAAAGATTTGGTTAACAAAAAAGGCGCAATCTGCGCCTTTTTTGTTGTATAAGAAATAGGTTCCTCCGGACTGATTACTGGCTACTGTTTTAGAGTAGAGATTATAGAGTATAGAGCATAGAGTTCGTTAACAAAAAAGGCGCAATCTGCGCCTTTTTTGTTGTATAAGAAATAGGTTCCTTCGGACTGATTACTGATTACTGACTACTGTTTTAGAGTATAGATTATAGATTATAGAGTATAGAGCATAGAGTTCGTTAACAAAAAAGGCGCAATCTGCGCCTTTTTTGTTTGTATAGGAAATAGGTTCCTCCATACTGTCCACTGACTACTGTCCACTGGCTACTGTTTTAGTCCGCTTCGCGACTAAAACGTTTTGTGATGCGCCATTCGAAACAAATCATCTTTACTCAAGGACTTGAAATAATCGTAAGTGATCTTCAATCCCTCCGCGCGACTCACCTTGGGTTCCCAGCCTAAAATGCTTCGCGCCTTGGTAATGTCAGGTTTGCGTTGTTTGGGATCATCTGTAGGCAGTGGCAGGGAGATCAACTTTTGTGAGGTACCCGTTAATTTGATGATTTCCTCACCAAATTCTTTGATCGTTATCTCATCCGGATTTCCGATGTTCACTGGCTGCGCATAATCGCTCAATAAGAGGCGATAAATACCTTCGACTAAATCGTCTACGTAACAGAAAGAACGCGTCTGAGAACCATCCCCAAACATTGTTAAATCCTCTCCACGCAACGCTTGTCCTATGAATGCAGGCAATACACGACCATCATTTAGTCGCATGCGAGGACCGTAGGTATTAAAAATGCGAATAATACGTGTTTCTAATCCATGATAAGTATGATAGGCCATCGTCATCGCCTCTTGGAAACGTTTGGCCTCATCATATACGCCACGAGGTCCCACCGGGTTTACATTACCCCAATATTCCTCTGGTTGCGGATGAACGTTCGGGTCTCCATATACTTCGGAAGTGGAAGCGATCAAAACGCGCGCCTTTTTAACGCGGGCTAAACCTAGGCAATTGTGGATTCCTAGTGATCCCACTTTCAAGGTTTGGATCGGAATCTTTAAGTAATCGATAGGAGAGGCAGGCGACGCAAAGTGTAGGATATAATCCAAATCGCCCGGAACGTGGATGAACTTGGAAACATCGTGGTGGTAGAACTCAAAGTGTTCTAATTTGAACAAATGTTCGATGTTCTTGAGATCGCCCGTGATTAAATTATCCATCGCGATCACGTGATAACCCTCTTTGATAAAACGGTCACACAAATGAGATCCTAGAAATCCAGCTCCGCCGGTAATTAAAATTCGTTTCATATTAGTGTATGGTTTGACGGCCAATGGAATAATAGGTGTAGCCCAGTTCCTGCATTTGGTTTAATTCGTATAAATTTCTGCCGTCAAAAATGACTTTATTCTTTAATAAACTATCCATTCGATCGAA
>JBJTMW010000312.1:0-6098 GCA_046070715.1 Aquirufa sp.
ATACATGATCGAAACCCTTTGCCGCATTCCAGTAGAGGTAGAATATGCGTCTGAATTCCGTTACAGAAATCCAGTCGTAGGCGAAGGCGATGTATTAATTGCCATTTCCCAAAGTGGGGAAACAGCCGATACCCTAGTGGCGATCGAAAAAGCGAAAGAAGCAGGTGCCTTTATTTTTGGGGTGGTCAACGCGGTAGGATCATCCATCGCCCGTTTATCTCACTCCGGCGCTTACACACACGCAGGACCAGAAATTGGCGTTGCGAGTACAAAAGCATTCACCGCACAATTAACAGTATTAGCGATGATGGCCATCAAAATTGGTCGCGAGAAGAAGACCATTACCGAAGCAGAATACAACCGCTACTTGGCGGAACTGGCTTTAATCCCAGAAAAAGTAAAAGCCGTTTTAGAAACACATGAATCCATCAAAGAAGTGGCAAAGCACTACGCAGACGCACGTGACTTCTTGTTCTTAGGCCGTGGATACAATTTCCCTGTGGCCCTAGAGGGCGCATTGAAATTAAAAGAGATTTCCTATATCCACGCGGAAGGTTACCCTGCGGCAGAAATGAAGCACGGCCCTATCGCCTTAGTAGACGAAAACTTACCCGTATTATTCATCGCCACGAAAGATGCGTATTACGAGAAAATCGTTTCGAACATCCAAGAGATCAAAGCCCGCAAAGGTATGGTGATCGCGGTTATTTCTGAAGGCGATACCTTAATCCGCGGAATGGCAGATCATGTGATGGTGGTTCCAGAGGTGGACGAATTATTAGCCCCACTTGTTTCGGTGATTCCTACACAGATTCTTTCTTACTACATCGGTGTATTGAGAGGATTGGATGTGGATAAGCCGAGGAATCTTGCCAAAAGTGTGACGGTGGAGTAAGATTTACCCTCCTAAACAAAAAAAATCAGGACCTGTCGGTCCTGATTTTTTTTTGCCTTAATCCCTAGATTAATACCCAGGATTCTGCTTTAAAGTAGCTGCTCCATTCTTTTGAGAGTTTAAGATCTCGTCGTTTGGAAGAGGGAAATATTCATTGCGACCCGCTTTGAATGTTTTTCCTACTAAGTAGCCACGCTTGTTATACGTACGTCCAGCTAAGTCAGTACCATTCAATGACTCTTCTTTCAAATACTTGTTCAAGTAAGGCTCTGCAATTCCCCAACGCACTAAGTCAAAGAAACGGTGACCTTCCATCGCGAACTCCAAGCGGTTCTCCATACGAACGGCATTACGTGCATAATCCACGCCTTTAGCCGCAAACGTACCCGCAGGATATGGATTCACCGCATACGTAACTGAAGCATCTTGAACGGATCCGGTTTTAGCCCGGTTACGAATTAAGTTCACATAGGTTTCAGCAGAGGCTAAATTTCCTAATTCCACTTCGCATTCCGCTAACCAAAGAATCACCGAAGACATCTTCAATAAACGGTAGTTATTATTCACCGCACGCTTAGAGGTAGAGTGCGTCGAGCTACCCTCGTCTGCTAAATAATACATCCATTTCTTACCGATGTAAGGGCCTGAGTAGTTTTGGTTACGAATCCAATCGTATCCTGGCATCACACCCCAGTCTAAGAACTTAACACCACGACGACCTACGGTCCAGTCTAAACGTGGATCTACAGGTACATCCTTCTTTAAATCGAAAGCCACGTTTGATTTTAAACCTTGATCATTAGGAACGTCTACGGTGTTGTAGGTATCGTCTGTACCGTCTGCTTTGGAACCAATCAAAGGCAAACCATCCGCATCCGTCTTGAATGAGTTCACTAGGTTTTGAGACGGAAGGTAGAATCCGCAACATCCACGACCTGGAGAGTTCGCAGAGTAAGGCCAGTTTAAGTTATCTCCCGCATTACCATTATTACCCGTAGAACCATCATTCACAGAGAATTCTACTTCGAAAATAGATTCTGCATTGTTGTTCGTGATATTACGGTAGTTATCGTGGTAATTAGGCATTAATTTCTTGCCCGAGTTAGCATATACATCTAATAAAATAGTCTTAGCCTCAGCCCATTTCTTTTGGAAAATGTACGCCTTCGCTAAATAGGTTAAAGCAGCCCACTTCGTGGCACGACCTTTTTGAGATTGTACGGCTGGTAAAACTTTCGATGCTTCTAAGAAATCTGCCTCGATGTTAGCCCAGATGTTTTTATCATTGGGAATCTTCGTCGAATTAGGATCATCTCTTTTATAGATCGTCTCATCGATGTATGGAACATTGTTCCACATCTTTTTACCTTCAAAATGGTAGTGACCACGCAAGAAACGAGCTTCCGCTACTACTTGAGCTCTTTCCGCATCTGTCATATCCTTCACGTCCGTGCTCTTCGCTAACAAGATGGTCTCATTCGCACGCGCCACTCCGTCATAGGTGTGTTGCCACTTACCTAAGAAATACGTGTTATCGGATAACCAGTTGAATTGCTCGATGTACTCTTGCTCTGGCTGGTCACCAATATCCGTTCCTTTTACTGCATCTCCCGAGGTAATTCCTCCAAAAACGTAGTTTGAAATCGTAGACTGACGTCCCGTATTTCCTGCCCCTACCCCATCCATTAGGGAGTAAGTTCCAATTAACAAGGCATTCACCCCATTCTTGTTACTTAATGATGTCAAAGAAGCCGCACCTTGAGGCTCGATTTCAAAGAAATTATCTGTACAAGAAAAGTTGATACCTACGGTCGCTACTAAAGCGCTGATGATGATTAACTTTTTCATTTTTTCTATCTGATTTGTTCTAATTAAAATCCAACTCTTAGACCTACATTGTATGATTTAGCCACAGGGAATGCACCTTCATCGATACCCATGTGAATATCTTGGTTATCATTACCCGAAGTTCTCAAGTTGATATCTGGATCTAAACCTTTGTATTTAGTGAAGGTGAATAAGTTTTGACCTTGTACATAAATTTGTACACTGCTTAACTTAATCTTGCTCAATAAATTTTTAGGTACCGTATACGTTAATTGGATATTCTTGATACGCATGTACGATCCATCTTCTACGAAGTAAGACGAGATTTGTTGCGATGTACCGTCTTGAGAGTTCAAGCGAGGTAATAAAGCCACATCTCCTTGCTTCTTCCAAGAGTTGTATAACATATCCGTCGAACGGTTTCCTTGGAAGGTGTTGAAGTCAGTCCAGTATTTCAAGTAGTTAAATAAAGAGTTTCCTTGAACACCTTGTGCAAACGCCGTTAACTCCCAATTTTTGTATCCTAAGGTAAGATTTAAACCATAAGAGAAATCAGGGTGAGGATTACCGATGATGGTTTTATCAGCCGCCGTAATTACACCGTCCCCATTCACGTCACGGAATTTAAATACCCCAGCACGTGTATAGGTTCCAAATTTAGGGGCAGCAGCCGCCTCCGCATCATCCTTAATTACCCCATCTACGATATAACCGTAGAAACTAGCAATCGGCAATCCTGCCTTCGTAACGGAGATCGCTGGAAGACGAGTAGAGAATCCAAATACCGTCGCATTAGGGTCATCATTTAATTTAACCACATTGTTCTTGTATTTAGAATACATCGCTGAAACGCTATAACGGAAATCACCGATACGATCACGGTACGTTACGTTCAAGTCAATCCCCGTGTTATTTACTTCACCGATATTTACATACGGAATCGTAGCAGAACCCGCCGTCTTAGGGATAGGCACTTGCGTTAACATGTCTGACGTAGTACGCGTATACCAGTCAAACGTCACATCTAATTTGCTATTCAAGAACACGCCATCAAAACCCACGTTTGTCGACGTATTCGTTTCCCAACGTCCCGCTGTATTACCAAATTGCGCAATGTCAAAACCTGCCGCAATCGAGTTACCGGATCCCGTGATATCATAGGCGTTATTATTCGGATCTGGTGTGAATAAAGTGTACGCATTGTACACGTTCGGGATTAATTGGTTACCTGTTTTACCCCAACCTCCACGTACTTTAAAGTCGTTAATAAAGGTCAAGTCTTTCATGAAGGCTAATTCCGTTAAGCGAGCTCCTAGAGAGAACGCTGGGAACACCCCGTAGCGATAAGCTGGCGCGAAACGAGACGAACCGTCACGACGGATCGTGAAGTCTGCTAACAAGAAATCTTTGTAGGAATAATTCACCTTCCCAAATTGAGAGAACAAAGAGGTGATCGTCGCTCCTGAACCCGCATTCGAAAGACCCGCCGCAGAACCATTATTTAAATAACGGTAAGCTGGATCATCGAAAGCAAAATTCGAACGAGCCGCATTGAAACCAAAACCATACGTAGAAACCGATTCTGTACCCACTAACACATTAAAGGTATGATCCCCTAAGGTCTTGTTGTAGTTCAAAGTATTGTACCAAGTGATGGCACGGTCATACGAGTTATACACCGTCAATGAGTTAGATGAACGAGGTTCAGCTGCTTCAATATCCCGGTTTAAGTACACCGATTGGTTGTAGTTATTGTACTCAAAACCTAAGCTAGTACGTGCTTTCAAATCTTTAATGATTTCCACTTCCGCAAACACGTTACCGAAGATATGAGATCCCTTCGTCGGGTTATCCTTCTCTCTCCATTGACGCGCTAATGGGTTAGGTGCATTACCTAAGTTAGAACCACGAGATCCGGCAAAACCGTTTAAGTCTGATGTATTCGTACCCCCTAAGCCTTTAGGACCACCTGTGATATCAAATACCGGAATGATCGGCTGAATACGAATCGCAAACATGATGGGATTTGATTCGTTGTTGTTTCCAGAAGGAACACCCACTTTTTCATCATAAGAAACGGTGAAGTTCTCTCCAAAAGTCAACTTCCCTTTCTTGAATTCCGTATTCGCACGAACCGAGTAACGTGTGTAACCGGTATATTTCAAGATACCGTCTTGGTTAAAATAACTACCAGAGATCGCATATTTACCGTATTTAGATCCACCGGTTGCGCTTAATTGGTAGTTAGAGATTTTAGCTGGGCCAAAAATCTCATGTTGCCAATCCGTTCCCGCCTTATTTGCTTTCGTAATATTGAAAGCTGTTTTTCCCAAAGCTGGATCTGCAATATCATTCGTATATGTATAGTTCGAAGGAAGGTCTCCGTAGACGTTTGGATAGATATAATCTGCCACCGTTTGTGATCCATCTGCCCCGAAACGGTATTGCGCTGAAGGTGATGTACCTGCCGCCTTACCTGCACCTATTTCCGATTCGTAGTAGTATTGACCTAATTCTTTGGTATTCAACAAGTTCAAGGTCTTACCTACATCTTGCATACCCGTATACATGTCAAAATTAATCTTAGGCTCGCCTTCGCCACCCCGTTTTGTCGTGATGATCACAACCCCGTTCGCCGCACGCGCACCGTAGATAGACGCGGCAGACGCATCTTTCAATACCTGCATCGACTCGATATCACTTGGGTTGATTTGATTCAAGGTACCTTGTGTAGGCACACCATCAATCACATAAAGTGGAGAGTTATTATTAATTGAACCAAAACCACGAATACGCACCATCGTTCCTCCACCAGGGGAGTTATCATTACCTACTGTCACACCGGCCGCACGACCTTGCAACATTTGGGTTAATGAAGCAGATGGAACCGCCGTTAGTTCTTTTGCCCCTACGACCGTTACCGCTCCCGTAATATCTTTTTTACGTTGAGACGCGTAACCAGTCACAATGACTTCATTTAATTGACTCACATCGTCCTCTAGGGTAATCGAAAGAGCACTTCTGTTTCCCACTGAAACATTCACGGATTTGAAACCCACGGAGGAAACGATTAATTCTGCATTGCCTTTCACATTCAGACTAAAGGCACCATTCACATCTGTCGTGGTACCGGTAGTACTACCTTTGATCACTACAGAAACTCCGGGAATCCCTCCGCCCTTGGCGTCTGAGACGGTTCCCGCAACTTTTCGGTCTTGACCCAATGCCACCCAGGATAAGGTGAGCATCAAGGCCAGTAGAAAGACCACTCTGCTTACGTAGAAATTGTTTTTCATATAAATAAAAGGTTTGAGTGATAAGTCAATAACTGCCAAGCAATCATTAACTTGTAATGCGAAAATTTAGAAATAATTTT
>JBJTMW010000313.1:0-5795 GCA_046070715.1 Aquirufa sp.
ATCCCGATCTGCTTCTCCGCATCCAATAATTCAAATAAACGCTTCTTCTCCGTGTGATCTGGACATGCCGGATAACCTGGTGCCGGACGAATACCGTCGTATTTCTCAGAAATCAGGTCTTCGTTGCTTAGCGCCTCATCAACCGCATAGCCCCAGAATTCTCTACGCACTCGTTCGTGCAATAATTCCGCAAAAGCTTCGGCTAAACGATCCGCTAAAGCCTTGACCATAATCGAGTTATAGTCATCGTGTTCTTTTTCGTATTTGTCCAAAAGCGCTTCGATTCCCAGACCCGTCGTCACCGCAAAGGCACCAATATAATCCGTCTCACCTGAGTTCAATGGAGCAATAAAGTCACTTAAACAACGATTCGGAAGGGTACTTGCTTTTTGCCCTTGTTGACGTAAATGATGCAACCACTGACTCTTATCAGAGGATTCGTCTTTGCGTTGAATCTCATAAGAAATCTCTTTGTGTGAACCGTGTTTCTCGCAAGCAACCTCAAGCGCCTTCTCCACGTAATCGTGTAAGATAATATCATCTCCGAGCGAGTTGGCCGGGAAGAATCCTAAGGCCGCCTTCGCCTGAAGCGATTTATTAGCTATAATTTCTTTCAATAATGCCTGCGCATCATCGAATAATTTCTTCGCCTCTTTCCCCACTACATCATTATCGAAAATACGCGGGTATTTACCCGATAATTGCCAAGTCGAGAAGAATGGCGTCCAGTCAATGTATTTCGCAATTTCTGCTAACGAATAATCCTCAAAATACTTCACGCCTAAGAAAGACGGCTTTTTCGCTTTAAATCCAGTCCAATCAATCCCGCTCGGTTTAGCCCGCGCTTGATCAATCGATAAGTAATTTTTCTCTTGTTGGCGAGCAGCGTGTGCCGTTCTTAATTCAGCATATTCTGTTTTAATCTCGTTGAAGATTTCTTGAGAAGTCAATTCACTTTGCAATAAACGACCCGCCACTGGCACGGAGCGAGAGGCATCTAATACGTGAATCACCGGTCCAGAATAGTGAGGATCAATTTTCACAGCCGTGTGAATACGAGATGTTGTGGCTCCACCAATCAATAAAGGCACTTTGAAACCGAGGCGCTCCATTTCTTTGGCCACATACACCATCTCATCCAGAGAAGGCGTAATCAAACCGGATAAACCGATGATATCCACATTATGCTCCTTCGCCGCAGCTAGGATCTTATCGCAAGGCACCATCACGCCGATGTCGATCACCTCGTAATTATTACAAGCCAAAACCACGCCCACAATATTCTTTCCAATATCATGCACATCACCTTTCACCGTCGCCATCAAGATCTTTCCTGCGGATGAACTCTCCCCTCCTTCTTTCTCCGCCTCGATATAAGGCAATAAATAGGCTACCGCCTTCTTCATCACACGCGCTGACTTCACGACCTGCGGCAAGAACATTTTTCCTTCTCCAAACAAGTCACCCACTACATTCATACCATCCATTAATGGACCTTCAATCACCTGAATCGGGCGCTCCACTAATTGACGCGCTTCTTCCACATCTTCATCGATGAATTCCGTCAAACCTTTAATCAAGGCGTGTTCTAAACGCTTGTTTACCGGCTCTTTTCTCCAGGCATCGTCTACTACTAATTCTTTACCCGCGGACTTAACTGTCTCCGCATAAGCCACTAATTTTTCTGTTGATTCTGGGTTGCGATTCAATAAAACATCCTCGCATAAATCACGTAAAGTCTTGTCGATGTCATCATAAACGCCTAATTGACTGGCATTTACAATTCCCATGTCCATACCCGCCTTAATTGCGTGGTATAAGAACACGGTATGCATCGCTTCCCGCACTAATTCATTTCCGCGGAAAGAGAAAGAAATATTTGAAACCCCACCCGACACTTTCGCGTGTGGCAAGTTTTCTTTAATCCATTTTGTAGCCTTAATGAAATCAACCGCATAATTATTATGCTCTTCTATTCCCGTTGCAACCGTTAAAATATTTGGGTCAAAAATGATATCCTGTGCCGGGAAACCTACTTTATCGACTAAAATATCGTAGGCACGTTGACAAATCTCAATCCGACGTTCGTATGAATCCGCTTGTCCCGTTTCATCAAAGGCCATCACAACCACTGAGGCACCGTACATTTTCACTTTGTTCGCAGATTCAATGAACTTCTCTTCCCCCTCTTTCAACGAGATCGAGTTAACCACTGATTTTCCTTGCACGCATTTCAAACCGGCTTCGATTACCTCCCATTTCGAGGAGTCAATCATAATCGGTAAACGAGCGATATCAGGCTCAGCCATCAATAAATTCAGGAATTGAGGCATCATTTTCACCCCATCAATCATCCCCTCATCCATGTTAATGTCCAAAATCTGCGCACCACCATCTACCTGCTCACGCGCTACTGCAATCGCTTCTTCGAATTTCTCCTCGCGAATTAAACGCGCAAATTTCTTCGAACCCGTCACATTGCAACGCTCCCCTACGTTCACGAAATTGGTTAATTCCGTAATCTCTAGAGGCTCCAGACCAGATAATTTTTGATTCACATTTTCTTCCGGGATCACGTGAGGCTTATGCTTCGAAGCCACTTCCGCAATCGCTTGAATGTGCGCTGGTGTAGTTCCACAGCAACCTCCAATGATGTTCAAGAAGCCATTCGCTAAGAAATCATCAATAATCACCGCCATTTCAGCTGGAGATTGATCGTATTCACCCATTTCGTTCGGCAAGCCCGCATTCGGGTGAGCAGAAACTAGGAAAGGGGATTTATCGTTCAAGGTCTTCACATAAGGACGCATTAAATCTGCTCCTAAAGCGCAGTTTAGGCCCACTGAAAGCAAAGGCATGTGAGAAACGGAGGTTAAGAAGGCTTCCGTTGTTTGGCCCGATAAAGTACGCCCAGAGGCATCCGTGATCGTTCCAGAAACCATCACCGGCAAATAAGGCTTGGATGGATTTTGCTTGAAATATTGATCGATGGCAAACAAGGCTGCCTTCGCATTCAGGGTATCGAAAATCGTTTCTACTAGCAACAAATCAGCCCCTCCATCCACTAAACCACGTATTTGCTCCGTGTAGGCTTCCACTAATTCATCAAAAGTGACTGCCCTGTAACCCGGATCATTTACATCTGGAGAAAGCGAAAGTGTACGGTTTGTCGGTCCAATGGATCCAGCTACATAACGTGGCTTCGAAGGATCTTTGGCCGTAAATTCATCGGCTACTTCACGCGCAATTTTCGCTGATTCGAAGTTTAATTCATAGACCAAATCCTCCATGTGGTAATCTGCCATCGCAATGGAGGTTCCCGAGAAAGTATTCGTTTCTGCGATGTCTGCACCAGCCGTGAAGTATTTCGCGTGAATTTCCTTGATCACATCCGGACGCGTGATGGACAACAAATCATTGTTTCCTTTCACTTCGTGAGGGAAATTTTTGAAGCGTTCGCCGCGGTAATCCGCATCCGTTAAATTGTATTGTTGAATTAAAGAACCCATCGCGCCGTCCAGAATTAAAATCTTTTCGCGCAATACGTCTTTGATGTGTGGTCTTTGCATAAGTATAATCGGATCTTTGACAGATGTTTATGCCAAAAATCTAGCAAATATACCGCTTTTCAGCCTAAATGAGGCCCATTTTTTGAATTTTTTCGAGATCTTCCGGGGAATCAATTCCTATCGTTTCGAATTGCGTTTCGATGGCCTTAATTCGAATGCCATTTTGGATCCAACGCAATTGTTCCAGGGATTCTGCCAACTCTAAAGAAGTAGGTTTTAAGGCACTTAAACCAGGCAAAATATCGGCTCGATAAGCGTACAATCCAATGTGTTTGAAAAAAGTATGTTTGTTTAACCAATCCGCTGGTTCTACCCCTCTTAAAAAGGGAATGGTTTGGCGCGAAAAATAGAGTGCATGGCCCTCTTCGTCGCGAATCACTTTGGGTGTATTGGTATTAAACAGCGTTTCAGTGTCTGTTATTTTTTTAATGAGGGTCAAAATGGGTGCGCCTGACGAAAATCCTCCAGCCACCTCTCTCAATTGCTCTGGCTCAATAAAAGGTTCATCCCCTTGAATATTTACCACATAATCGACTGTTTCACCTAATCGACTCAATACTTCCGCGCAACGATCAGTACCGGTTAAGTGCGTTTCAGACGTCATCATCACTTCCGCACCGAAAGCTACACTCGCATCAAAAATACGCTGATCATCTGTCGCAATGACAATTCGATCAAAGCCTTCTACCGCCTTTACGCGTTCGTAAGTCCGCTGAATCATCGGTTTTCCACCTAGATCGACAAGGGGTTTTCCAGGAAAGCGAGTGGATGCGAATCGGGCCGGAATAATCGCGACCACCTTTTTGCCGTGCATCATATTATTTACGTATTTTCGGTAGATTTTTGCCAAATTTGCACATAATTTCCAAACATTCGACCCTTTGTCCGCATTTTTCGAACATTCCTTTAGTGAACCGATCTGGAGTATCCGCTTCTGGGGAAACCCAGAAAACCCGCAATTGTGGGTGGAAACGAGAGGATCGCAAGAGGCTTTTTGGCATTCTGTCGATTTAGCATCTAAAAAGGTTTCTCTCTTAGGAAAAGCGCCCTCTGATTATGCCCAATTGAATTTCGTACAAGGTTCAGAAAACGAGGCGATCTTCATCAAATTACAGCAATCGAAAAATCCGGGGATTGAGTCTATCCAAACCTATTCACTAGAACCCTTAAAATTACTAAAAGAAGAAAAATCGCGTTCACTTAACCCGCAAAACCCCTTTTCTTTCCAAGTGCCACAGCACTACGAGGAAAGCCAAGAATATTTTAAAGACTTCCAAACCTTCTTCCAGCAGCAATTCAATGAATCGATTGCGAAAGGCATAGATTATTTTGAAGGTGAGGATAAGCTATTATTTTCTTATTATCTTTACGATAATGGCTGGAAAAACTACCTTCGTGTATGTAATTTAGCCTTTGACACGATCCTATTAGAACAGATCGCTGAAGGAGATACCATCGGATACCAAACCTTTACACTACTCAATGAACAATTGATTTTTGTGAAGGATAAACTGAAATTGAAGATTTATGAAAAAGTATAAACTAACCCTACTCATCGCCTTTTTATGCGCGCTTCAGCTTAGTACGAAGGCAAGCACTCTGGATTCTTTGGGTTTAAAAAAGGAGAACAACAAGACCTTTTTATTGTTCAAAGTAGGGCCTAAACAATCCTTATTTTCCATTCTAAAACGTTATAATTTATCGTTAAGCGAATTCAAAACGGCAAATGCTGATGTTCAAATCCCGGTGAAAACGGGTGAAATCGTTTATATTCCTTTGCATTACTTAGAGGAAAGCAACCCAGCGCCTAAAGTAGTGGAAGAGAAAGCACCAGAATCCCCTAAAGAAGCAGAAATCCATATTGTAGCCCCTAAACAAGGTTTGCTTTCGGTGGCGAACATGCACAAAGTGACCATGGCGGAATTGCGCAAATGGAATAATTTAACCTCTGATCGCTTGCAAGAAGGACAACGCCTGATCGTTTCTGATCCCGCTGGATCTACTTCCTCTATTGCAGTAGATAAAAGCAATTTATTGCCAGCAAAATCGACAGTACCTGCAGTTTCAGCGCCATCCCCTACTGAAACTGTTGTCGCTGCCTCAAAAGAAAAAGGCCCGGAAGACATTAAAAAGAAGATTGAAACAGGAATTGCAGAACTAATCGATGTACCTGACAATTCAGGAAAATTCTTAGCCTTGCACCGCACGGCCCCTATTGGAACCTTG
>JBJTMW010000314.1:0-4315 GCA_046070715.1 Aquirufa sp.
TCAATGTTGTGATCAATCGCTTGTTTCCGAGTCGCCGCAGAAACATGTTGCAAGGAACCAAACTTATAGGAATGTACTTGATCCGCTTGATCCTGAAAGGTATTTGAATTCACGGCATCGAATGCCAAACCGTGTTGGGCAGCCAACGTGCGAATCGCCGCAGGATCCGTAGGAATATCCCAAGGAATGTGCAAAGAAATCGCACCCGAAGACTGATTTAAGGCATGTAATAAACCCACATCCACGATTTTTTCTTCCAAATTACGCGGTTCGCCTCCGCCAGAAAAGCGGCCAAAACGGGTTCCTCCTGTGCCTAAAGCCCAAGAAGGAATCGCGATTTGAAAATCCTTTAATTTCTGCAAAATGCCAGCTGGCAAATTCACCTCGGATTTCAAGAAATCCAGTCGGCGGGTATGTTGGGCTAATAATGCCTCGTTATGATTTGAAATATTCATGCTTCTTATCTTAAAAATCCTGCAGCGACACCACCATCTACGTTTAGTGCATTTCCGGTCGACTTATTTAATAAGCCACCTACGAATGCAAAACAGGCGTTGGCAATATCATCTGGCAAAATAGATTCATTCAAAAGGGTACGTTTCGCGTAATAGGCGGGCAATTCAGCTACCGTGATGCCGTAGGCTTTGGCGCGACCTTCGGCCCAACCGCCTGCCCAGATATTGGAATCTGCAATCACAGCATCCGGGTTGACAGTATTCACACGGATATGATCTGGTCCTAATTCCGCGGCTAACAAACGAGTCATGTGGGCCTGAGCTGCTTTGGCACTTCCGTAACCCACGTTGTTAGGACCTGCAACAAAGGCATTTTTCGACACGATGTTCACGATGTCACCACCCAATCCCTGCTTGCGCATCACCGCAATTGCTGCTTGCGAAACCAAGTATTGTCCCTTCACTAAAATATCATATAATTTATCCCAGTCGGCCTGCGTATGCTCCAAAATCCCTTTCGAAATCGAGATTCCCGCATTATTCACGATTAGATCCACCCCACCAAAATCCAAGCAAGCTTGCTTCATCGCCGCCTCAATCGATTCTTGATTCGTGACATCCGCGATGACCGTAGATACCACATCTTTCCCAAATAAACTGATAAACTCTGCTTTCGCCTCCGCCAAACGATCCGCATTCACGTCATTTAAAATCACGCAAGCGCCTTCTTGAGCCATTTTTTTGGCAATCGCCTTACCGATTCCCCCACCCGATCCCGTCACAAACGCGACACGGCCGGACAAGGCTTTGGGCTTCGGCATGCGTTGGAGTTTGGCTTCTTCCAACAACCAATATTCAATATCAAAAGCTTCTTGACGAGGCAAGGAAGTATAAGACGAAATCGCCTCCGCTCCGCGCATCACGTTGATGGCATTCGTATAAAACTCTGCGGCAACGCGAGCCGTTTGTTTGTCTTTGGCAAAGGTAAACATCCCCACACCCGGGTATAAAATCACCACTGGATTGGGATCACGCATCGCTGGGGAATTCGCATGTTTGCAAGAATCGTAATAAGATCCGTACATGATGCGGTAATCTTCGAACAACGGTGTCAAGGCCTCCACGGAAACATCGGAACCCAACACCAATGGCGAAATTTTCGTCCGCAAGAAGTGATCTGGGCAAGAGGTTCCTAAAGGAGCCAAACGATCTAAATCATTCGAATTGATAAATTGCAAGACACGCTCATCGTCGGAGAAATGACCCACCATCTGCACATGTGACGAACAAAATCCACGCAAAACGGGTGCTAACGCAGCAGCCTTAGCCGCTCTTTCTTCCGCAGAAAACGAAGACATTCGCGCACCGCCAAAAACCGTTTTCGTTTTCGATTCAATGTATTCCGCACATTTTTCAATGACTTCTAACGTATTTACATAGCATTCATAAGAGGTATCGCCCCACGTAAACAAGCCATGCGAGCCTAACATGATGCCGCGCAATTTAACACCACGAGATGCTGCCTCGTCCAAACAAGCTTTTAATTGCAAGCCTAGATCAAAACCAGGACGTTGCCAGCCTACCCAGCCAATTAATCCGCCGAACAAGTCTTTGGTAATTTGCTCGCCATCCTTTGATGCCGCAATCGCAATGGCCGCATCAGGGTGCAAGTGATCAATGTGTTTGAATGGTAAAAATCCGTGCAAAGGTGTATCGATGGACGGGGCTTTGGAAGACAAATCAAAAATGCAATGATTAAATAATTCCACCATTTCATCTTCGTGTTCCAAACCGCGGTAGACATTTGTCAACGAACGTAAGCGATCCACGTACAAAGCAGCACAGCCCGACTTCTTCAAGGTACCAATATCACCACCGGAGCCTTTGATCCACATCACTTCGGTTTCAGAACCTGTCAACGGGTCTTTGTCTTGCAATTTCACCGAAGTATTTCCCCCGCCGTAATTCGTGATGCGTAAATCTGCTCCTAAAATGTTCGAGCGGTAGATGAATAGGTCGACTTCATTTCCTGCGAGTGCCGCTGCTTTGGCATCATCCCAAAGGTAAGATACGTGTTTGTACATGTTGCTTTTTTATTTTTCCCAAAACTACGCTTGCAAAAGCGCCCAACCGTCCTATCCTACCTAGGGATAGTCAAAATATTTTTTCCGGCTTTTAATGGATATTTTTTCCCTTGCCAAACAAAGGTTCCATTCACTGTTCCCGGCAAGGTGATCGAAGCGCTGCCCGATTTGTATTGCACCTGAATTTCCCCCTGCGGATGAGGTACCACACCTTCCACTTCTTTAAGCTCGCCTAGATGTGGTTCAATTTTTACTTTAGCGAAAGCCGGTGCATCAGAGTCTACGCCCAAAACGATGCGGAAGAATTCAATGTTAGGACTTGCGCCCCATGCATGGCAATCCGATCTGGACGTGGAAATATCCGAGGTTTCCGCCCAAGTCGTTAAGCCCATGTCGATGTTCTCCTTCCATTTATCAAGCCATTTCAGGTAATCATTGCCTTGACCAGCTTTCGTTAAGGCTAAGTGTAAGTAGTATTTGAAGTAGATAGACGCAGGAGCTAAATCCTTGTCAGTCAGGAGTTTACTTGACACCCCGCCAGCGTCAAAACCCGCCAAAATGGCAAGGGAATTTGCGTGTTGGGAAAATTTATCATGCACTTCCGTATCCGCATACAAGCTCCTTGTGGCATCCCAATATAATTTATGTAAAACCGGTTTTAATGCCTTCACCTTCGCCTCATAGCGTGCGGCCAATTCGGGATAACCAAAATAACGTTCGATTTCCGCCGCATTTTGCAAGATCCAAACATACTGAAAATCAATCACCGCTGAACGACCCGAAGGCCCAACTGGAGCAATTCCCCGTGGCCAGGCATTCACCCAGTCGGAGAAAGTCCAATAAGGTACATTTTGCAAGGTCCCATCGCTTCCTTCGAAACGCGAAAAATAATCCAAAATCCCGCGCATGCCGGATAATTTGTTTTTCAGGAACGATGGATCTTTACCATAGCGTAAATAATCATGCAACATCCCGATGTACCACAAAGAGAACGTTGGAATTTGCTGGTGCAAATCCGTCGGGTATCTGCTCAGCGTAATTCCTTCCGCTATTCTCGAATGATCCATGTGGTCCAGCGCCTGACGAACCAAACGTTCGTCCCCAGCATAATATAAACTTACAAGCGCCTGAATCCGTGCATCGCCAATGTATTGCAATTGCTCATAATAGGGACAATCCATGTAGGTTTCCATAGCACATAAACGCGCGGTGCGAAATCCCACGTCAAGCAATTGGGGAATAAAGGGATTATCCGTTTTCAACGTAGCCTTCGCCAGAAAAGGAAAACCCGTGAACACACTCTTGAAATCCTGCAAAGTCAACGCATCCGCTTCCGTCTTTACGGTCAAACGCACATAGCGAAACGTGCGATAAGTCATTGTTTCAAAGGTATGCGCGGCCCCATCAGCGATGAGGCTATCCTTCCGACCAAGCCAGTATTTATCCTCAATATCATTCCGATTACCCTTGTGATTCCCGTTTTTCGTTGTCGTGCTCAAAGGCTTTTTTTCGTATAAACCTTCGGCATAAGTAAGGCCAATTTTGGCATCCTTTCCTCCTGAAAACGTTAATTGCGGATATGCATTTGTCAATACTCCTTGATCGATCCACAGATCCACCGAAGAATTCGCAGGTACCACGAGCGATTTCCCATGAATCAAATCGCCCTCTCCTTTGCGAATAGCCGCAAATCGTTGCTCTTTTAATTCCATCGCCGGAATCGCGGAAGGATATAGCATCCAACCACGGGCGTCAATAGATGCCCCTTTTGTAAGA
>JBJTMW010000315.1:0-3179 GCA_046070715.1 Aquirufa sp.
GGAATCTCTTTAGGGGCAAAGAAATATTGGTAGCCTAACAGCATACCCATAATTAAAACAATGCCCGTGATGGAATTTCTATCCATAATTATTTAGAATTTTTGATGAAAGGAACGGCGTGTTGATGCGCTGCCTTAACAAATTGTACAAAGAGGGGAGACGGACTTTCAACCGTCGATTTATATTCTGGGTGGAATTGAACGCCTACAAAGAAAGGATGGTTTTCAATTTCTACAATCTCCACTAGGTTAGAATCTGGATTAATACCAGAGGTGATTAAACCAGCTTTGTGGAATTGATCTAAGTAGTCGTTATTGAATTCATAACGGTGTCTGTGACGCTCCTGAATAGATGTTTTGCCGTAAATTTTATAGGCCAAAGTTCCTTTTTCAATTTTGCAAGGATAGGCGCCTAAACGCATGGTGCCTCCTTTTTCTGAAATATCCTTTTGTTCCAGCATTAAGTTAATCACCGGATCAGGACTTTCAGGATTCATTTCAAATGAGTGTGCTTCTGTTAAACCCATGACATTACGTGCAAACTCAATTACAGCACATTGCATACCTAAACAAATACCTAGGAAAGGTATTTTATTCTCACGTGCAAATTTTACTGCGTTTATCTTTCCTTGGATTCCACGTTCACCGAAACCAGGTGCAACTAAAATACCATCTAAACCAGCTAGCGTTTCTGACAGATCTTCGGTGTCCATCGTCTCAGAAGAAAGCCAATGTAAATTTACTTTAATGTCATTAGCCGCACCCGCATGAATAAAGGCTTCAGCTATCGATTTATAGGAATCCTTTAATTCTACGTATTTTCCAATGAGACCGATGTTTATCTCGAACTTCGGATTTTGCAGTTTGGAAAGGAAACTAGTCCAGTTCTTTAAATTAGACTCTTTGTCGTTGTAGATATCTAACTTATATAAAACGCGGCTATCTAAACGCTCTTCTTTCATTAACAAAGGCACTTCATAAATCGTAGACGCATCACGCGCCTCAATTACATCCGCCTCTGAAACGTTACAGAATAGACCGATTTTCTTCTTCATTTCCTGAGGAAGGGGATGTTCCGTACGGCAAACTAGGATATCAGGTTGAATACCTGACTCGGATAATTGCTTCACGCTATGCTGTGTAGGCTTCGTTTTTAATTCTCCAGCAGACGCTAAATAAGGAATCAAAGTTAAATGAATGAACAAGGTGTTCTTTTCGCCTAAATCCCATTTTAACTGACGCGCTGCCTCTATGAATGGCAATGATTCGATATCACCTACACAACCACCTATTTCTGTAATAACAATATCAAATTTACCTGATTCGCCTAAGAGCATAATGTTGCGCTTGATTTCATCGGTAATATGAGGGACCACTTGTACGGTTTTGCCTAGATAATCGCCACGACGTTCTTTGGTAATGACATTATGGTAAATACGACCAGTGGTGATGTTATTCGCCTGACTAGTGGGTGTATTTAAAAAACGCTCGTAATGGCCTAGGTCAAGATCCGTTTCTGCTCCATCATTCGTCACATAGCATTCGCCGTGTTCGTATGGATTCAGGGTGCCTGGATCGATGTTGATATAAGGGTCAAACTTTTGGATTGTACAGGTTAGACCTCGTGCTTGAAGGAGCTTGGCTAGCGAAGAAGCAATAATGCCTTTTCCTAACGAGCTTGTTACACCACCCGTAACAAAAATGAACTTGGATTTCTTGGGATTCCCTTTACCAGACATTGGAAGAATTGTTGATTTGGTTACGGGAAACAAAGATAGGGAAATAAAAGCATACCGAATTAATCCTATTTTTATTTTATCTTGCATTCTTAATAGAATTTCGATGAAACCTCAACAAATCACCCTCTTTTCTGCCTCAGCCGGATCAGGTAAAACCTATACCTTGACCATTGAGTATATCAAGAAGGCGCTCTCAGAGGTGGAATCGAAGGGATATTTTCGACGCATTTTAGCGGTTACCTTTACCATTAAAGCAGCGGAAGAAATGCGTCAAAGAATTTTACATTTTTTGGCGGGCATGGCTGATTATCCTACTTTCCCCCATACTTCACCGGCAGAACAATCCAAAGTCTTAACCATTATAGATAAGGTGCAAACGGAACTAGCGGAGGAGGGGATTCTCTTAACGAAAGAAGAATTAGCTTTTCGAGCGGGTACTACTTTACAACAAATCCTTCAAGATTATGGATTATTTTCCGTGATGACGATTGATTCTTTTGTCCAAAGATTAAGTGCCTCCTTCATAGATGAATTGAATCTCCCAAGTCAATACGAAGTATTATTAGACTCGAATGGATTGATTCACGAACTGATTAATCGTCTTTTAGATCAAGTAAATAGTACGGGTGATGCTGAATTAAGCGAGTTGATTTTATCGTTCGCTAATCAGGAAGTGTCCGAAGGACGAAATTGGAATCGTATGCGAGATAGCTTGCATGGATTTCTAAAGATCTCACTAGAAGAGAAATTCTTAGCGATCGAACCGCATTTAGCCCTATTTCAAGTGAATGATTTTCTCCGTTTAGAGGATCAATTACGTGGATTACTTCAACAGATGCTGCAAGAAGTTAAAACGGTAGCTGATTCTTTTATTCAGATTATAGAAACCTTAGGCTATCCGGATGCCTTCTATTATTATGGAGGTACTGGCCCGGTGGGAAATATTCGTTCCTTTCTGCGCAAACCGGAAATAACGGATAAAGCTTATTCTAATTTTAAGAAAGCAATAGATGGAAATACCTGGACTTCCGCTAAAGCTACTGGAGCTGATAAAGCGCACATTGAGCAGCACGCGACTGAATTAAGTGAATTAGGTAGCCAATTCATCGAATTGCAATCTCTTTATTGGAAGCGCTATCGGTTCTTGCATTGGGTATTGAAGGATTTGAAAAAAATAGCTTTATTAAATCTGATCCAACGTGAAATGCGCGCATATCAACAGGAAAATTCAGCCATTCCTATTTCGGAGTTTTCTAAAAGAGTCTATGAATTGATTTCCCAAGATCCTATTCCCTTTATTTATGAGAAATTAGGGGATCGCTATTTCCACATATTCATTGATGAGTTCCAGGATACCTCCATTTTGCAATGGAAGAACTTTATGCCTTTGGTGGAAAATGCCACATCAGTTGGGAAACGGAGTTTATTAGTAGGGGATGCG
>JBJTMW010000316.1:0-15453 GCA_046070715.1 Aquirufa sp.
AATAGGTGAAATAGAGAAAACGATATCGGAGATTTGAATCGGGGCTTTCTTCTTCGCCTTTTTCAATAGGTAAGCAAGTCCGGGACTTGGATTGGAACCTAATTTAGCTAAGCCAAAAAAGGCCAAAACCCGGTTCTCCCCATTCATCGGCACAATATCCGCGGCAATACTGCAGGCTAGCAGGTCCACTGATTCCCACAAAGGATCGAGTTCTAGGTCATTCGCGTTAGCAAAGGCCATCATGAGTTTGAATCCGACGCCGGCACCCGTTAATTCTTTGAAGGGATAGGGACAATCCTTTCTTTTAGGGTCTAAGACCGCTACTGCATCTGGAATGGTAGCTTCTGGTAAGTGGTGATCACAGATGATAAAATCGATTCCGTTTTCGTTGCACCAAGCCACGCGTTCGTGGGCTTTGATACCGCAGTCAAGAGAGATGATTAAAGTATAATCATTGTCTTTCGCATATTGAATTCCTGCCTGCGATACGCCATAGCCTTCCGCATAGCGATCCGGAATATAGTAGTCGCAATCCGCGCCTAAAATACCTGCGAGATAACTATAGACTAACGTTACCGCCGTCGTACCATCCACGTCATAATCACCGTAAATCAGGATTTTCTCTCCAGATTCTAGGGCAAGTCCAAGGCGCTCCACCGCTTTGTCCATATCCTTCATCAGGAAAGGGTCATGCAGCTGGCTAATTTCTGGAACCATGAAGTCCTTTACTTCTTGGAAGGTTTTGATTCCTCGCGACACGAGTAAAGACAAAAAATACGGATTCTTTAAGCCCAAAGCCTCCCCTAAGGCCTCCACCTCCGCAGCCGGCGGTGCGGGCACGTACTTCCAATTCTTTTTTGGCTCCATCTTATAAAATTTCTATTTCTACGCGGCGGTTGATTTGGCGTCCTTCCTCGGTAGCATTATCCGCCTTGGGTTTCGACTTACCATAGCCTCTCGTTTTAATTCTCGCTTGATCAATCCCCCCTTTTAGTAGGTTTTCCCTCACGGCATTCGCCCGCTCTAGTGACAATTTATTATTAATCTCGTCTGATCCTGTGTTATCCGTGTGTCCACTTATCTCAATAACTAACGCATTATTCTCTTTCATGACTTGTAAAATCCGCTTCAATTCAGGCTCGGATTCAGGCTTTAAGGTCGCCTTCCCCAGGTCAAAAAACAAGTTATTTATCGTCGCGGTATTTCCTTTCACGAGTGGTACCATGGATAAATCGCGGTCATCTAATTCCAAATAACGCCCGCGCGCCGTCGTCAAATCCAAGTTAGTAGAAGTAGGTATTAGGCCCTTGGCTTTTGCTGTTATTCCGTAGTTCTTTCCATAAGGAAGGACTAATTTATATTTACCCGTCGTAGGATCTGGTTTCGCTTGACCTAACACTTTACCATTTGATAGATCTTCATACGTCACCGAAGCATCCTCCGGCACCTTACCTGTTTGCTGATTTAGCACCGTCCCGGACAATAAAACCACTGGATCTGACTCTTGGGAAGTCACGGAGCGAGTGGATGATGGCCCGAAACGGCTATCCGCCATCGCGGCATCCGCCGGCGCTTTGCCGATTTTTCCTCCAGCCCCGCTGCCCTGTGACGACTCATTGACTGAGCCGGGGCCTCCCGGCGACTCTTTGACTAAGTCACTGGCGGCACCGCCGACCTGTGACGACTCATTGACTAGGCCTCCGCCAGGAGGCGACTGCGCCTCTAATGCCAATCGAAATATATCCTTCTTCCCTAGCGACCCCTTCCCAGACATAAAATAGGCATAATCGCCCTTTGCCGCGATGGAATAATACGCATCGTATTCATCGGTGTTAATAGGAGAGCCTAGGTTTTGAGGTTTACGCCAATGTTGCCATGTATCGTCTAAACGGCGTGTTAGGTAAATATCTTGACTTCCTTGGCCACCCGGACGATCTGAGGAGAAATAGAGTGTCTTGCCATCCGCAGATAAAAAGGGGGTAGTCTCTGAGTATTTCGTGTTAATCTCATCGCCTAATTCGAGTGGTCGCGTCCAGCGCCCCTCCTCGAAAAAGCTGACATATAAATCGTCATCTTCGCTGTTCTTCTTGCGGGCAAAAGCCAGTAAAATCGCCTTACCGTCCATCGTCAAATACCCGTATTCATTCTTCCCTTTGCTCATTTGTTCATAGCCCGGGATCTCGACTTTGACGGGAACGGTCCAGCCGGCGGTTGTTTTATTCGAGATGGAAAAACCACGTGTTTCGTAGGTGCCGTTCACATAGGCGCCTTTTAAGAGGATTGTTTGGCCGTCTGGGGAAATGGATAAAATGGTGTTGTACTGATCGCGGTTTAATACCTCGGAAAGTCGTCGTGCGGTACTCCAGGTGTCCCCTACTTTTTCAGAGAACCAAATATCCTGGGAACCCGAAATCGTTTCAGATCCTTTCACTCCATAGCGATTAGCTGGGTGGTTTTTACGTCCAAAATACAGCGTTCTTCCATCCGGTGAAATCACCGGATTCAATTCGGAAAATTCTGAATTCACGGCAGAACCTAAGTTCTCCGGGGCTTTTTGGGCCATCAGAAATCCCGACATCAATAAGAAGAACAACAGCTTTCTCATCCCACGTAAATCCACTTTTTCTCCATCTTCTCCGGCTGATACGCCATGATCCAATCCGCTAATTTTTCCGGATCTGATTCGACCTGCAAAGCATCCATATTCGGTTGCTTCAAGAATCCCTCGTCCACCATGTGTTGAATTTGCTTCAATTGGTGGTCAAAATAACCGTTGACATTAAACACCGAAACCGGCATTTCATGCAGATCTAATTGCTTCCAAGTTAAAATTTCGAACAATTCATCCAAAGTCCCAAAGCCACCCGGCATCGCAATCACCCCATCCGCCATGTCCGCCATTAATGCTTTGCGCGTGTGCATCGTATCGGTTACGTGCAATTCTGGCAAGCCCTTGTGCTTCACTTCCCAAGGCTCCATGAACTTAGGGATTACACCTATCGCGTGACCGCCTAAACGCAAGAACTCATCGGCTAATACGCCCATCAATCCCACACTTCCTGCGCCAAAAATTACCTGGCAACCATGGGCATGCAAAGCCTGCGCTAATTTCACTACTTGTTCCGCATAAACGGGGTTGTGGCCTTTCGAAGACCCACAATAAATCAATATTTTTTTAGACATGGACTAGTTCTTTTAATGCTTCACTGAAGCGAACAAAGGTAAAGGAAAAGGAGGCGTCTTTTTCTATTTTGGCCGAAGACACGCGGCTACCTCCCAGTACTAAACAGGCCATCTCCCCTAAAACCAGGCGAAGTAAAAACCCGGGAATGGAGGGCAAGAAAAAGGGTCTGTGCAAAGCTTTGGCAATTTGCTTGTTCATATCACCGGAACGAATAGGCTCCGGAGCTACGCCATTATAGGTACCTGAAAGAGAAGAATTTATCAATAACTCGTTAAATATTCTCACCAAGTCGTTAATGTGAATCCAAGATTGCCATTGCTTTCCCGATCCTAAATTAGCGCCTACGTAATACCGAATCGGCTTCGAAATAACGGGAAATATTCCGCCATTAGCACCCATCACTAAGCCGATGCGGACTTTAGCCAGGCGAATGCCTAAGGAGGCGATTAAATCGACTGCCTCCTCCCATTGTTTGGTACAATCCGCTAGAAAATCCGAGCCTGAAGGTGACGTTTCTACACATTCTTGCTCGCCCGTATCCGCTCCGTAAAAGCCAATGGCAGAAGCAGAAACGACCGTTTTTATCGAATGAGGTATCGTCGATAAAGCCTGGTATAAAACCGCGGTGCTACGCACGCGGCTGTTAATCAATTCTCTTTTGCGCGCGGCAGACCAGCGTTCGTCCGCGATGCCCGCCCCGGCTAAATGGACGATCGCATCTACGCCTTCGAATGCTGCTGGGTCGATGTAGCCATAAGAAACATCCCATTGGAAATCTCCGCCAGATCGCGATAAAATCACCACATCGTGGCCCTGAGTTAGCAAAAATTGCTTCAGAGCTACACCCACAAAACCTGTACCCCCCGTGATGAGAATGCGCATATTAGTTTCCTTTTTTAATCGCTTGGTAAATCACTTCATTGATTCCCGTGCGAATGTTCATATCCGAAATTTTGGAATTATTCCGCGTCGGATATACCCGGTTCGACAAGAAAACATAGACCAAATCCTGTGCGGGATCAATCCACGTATACGTTCCCGTAAAACCTGAGTGGCCGAAGCTCTCTGGACTCGCCGAAGCCGCCGCAGAAATACCCGCCTTATTGCGATCTACTTTGTCAAATCCTACCCCGCGACGTGCATTTTCTGCCGCACTAAATGGATACGAAGTCCATTGCTTGATGGTCGATTCTTGAATGAATTGCTGACCACCGTAATAGCCTTTTTGGAGGTACATCTGCATTAATTTCGCTAAGTCATTCGCATTCCCGAACAAACCGGCGTGACCCGAAATTCCATCTAACAAAGCAGCGCCCTCATCGTGCACCTTCCCATGAATTAACGTCTTACGGAATAATGAATCGTATTCCGAAGGCACAATGCGCGCTAAAGGGAAATGTTTTTCCGCCTGATAAACCAGCGTAGAAGCGCCTAAAGGCTTGTAAAATGTATCCGCTAAATAATCTGTCCACGGTTTCCCCGTCATGCGCGGCGATTCTGATGGCAATAAATAATAAGACAAATCCGAGTACACATATTCCTTCTTCTCGCGTAATGGACTCTCTTTAATTGCCTTCATAATCTGGTCCTTTAGTGTCTTGTGACCCCATAAAGTAGGCGCTACCTGAGTCGGATATTCCTCGGATTGTGCATAAGACAAGGTGAATGGCTTCCAACGCGTCACATCTTTCGTGATGTCCACGAATTCTTTCCACATGGCTTTTTGGTCTGTAATATTTCTTTTCAAACGCGCTTCTCCAGATGCCGGGCTCAAGAAACGTTCGATGTATTTGTATTTCACGTCGTCCTGCGTGAATTTTTGTTGGAATTTCTTGCTGTGGAAAATCATATCCGTGCTATCGATATAGTCCATCCAGAACGGAATCCAAGCTTTCAAGCGAGCCTGATGCGTCAACACATCTTCGTATAAAAGTCCTGATTTATTCGATTTTGCAAAGGACGGAACCAGTTGTCCCATCGTCGTTTTCAAGGAAAATTTACCCTCATCTTGCCATTTCATCAAGGCCGGAACAGAGGTTGAAATCTTGGTAATAGAAGCTAAATCGAAGATATCAGAGGTCTTTAAGGGAACGGTTGTTTCGTAAATCTGGTTGCCAAAAGCTTTGTGGTAAATGACCTTCCCTTCTTTGGCAATCAACACCACTACGCCTGGAGCGCCCTTCACCGCGATCGCTAATTTCGCCATCGAATCCACTTTCGCGTTCAAAAACGCAGACGAAATGCCCACCGCTTCCGGAAGCAAATTGTATTGTAAACGCGCTAAAGAAGTGGTTGTTACACCCATCCCCTGCTTGTAGTTCGCATTCAAACTTACCGGCAATTTCCCCGTCGCTGGAATCGCCCCAAACAAAATCTCCGCCGCCGCTTCTTGCTGCGAAATTCCATCTTGATAAGCCGTCAGTAAGGCTCCAGCGTTCTTTAAACTGTCAAACTGCGTTAAGGTATTCACGTTCGCAAAGTGAATCGCCACCGTTTTAGGCGTGGCAAAACGGTTCACCAAAGCCTTGATTGCCGGCTTCAAACTATAATTATTCGCCGGGCGAATCGAAATGCTGTGAATCCCCATCAACACCACATCGTAGTTTTTCAAGGTATTTTCAATACGCGCTATCGTCGTATCCGCACTCGTCTCATCCAGGTAAAAATGCGGCATTTCGACGTAGTTGTTAGCCATTTTTTGAAACTCTGTAGGGAAAGCAGCGCCGTAAGATGGTTTCCCGATCGCTAAAGTCGCAATGCGTGTTTTGTCCAACGCTTTAATAGGAACTAAGTCGCTTGGATTCTTGATTAACGTGATCGTCTTCTCCGCTAATTCGCGGTTCAACACTTCGCTCTTAATTGGGTTCAAATCCTTGATTAAATTTTCTACCACAATCGGTTCGTAGTGGGCAAGTCCTGCCCAAGCTTTGGCATGTAAAATACGCTTCACTCGGCTATCGATATCTTCTTGTGAGATTTCACCGTTCGTTAAGGCCTTCTTGATTGCCTCAAAAGCCGCGGGAACATCCACAAATGTTTCTAAAATATCATTCCCGGCAAGGATCGCCTTCACGTTCGCCGTGCCTTCTGGGAACATCTTCGTCGCCCCTTTCATATCCATCGCATCCGTAAACACGAGGCCTTGGAACTTCATTTCATCGCGCAATAAGCCCGTCACAATCGGTTTCGAAAGCGTAGACGCTAAAGACGCGGTCGTGTCCAAAGCAGGCAAATTCAAGTGCCCCACCATCACGCCTTGCAAACCATTCGAGATTAATTCTTTGTAGGGATACAATTCCAAACTATCCAAGCGTGAACGCGAGTGATTCAACACCGGAATATCCAAATGCGAATCCACTCCTGTATCGCCATGGCCAGGAAAATGTTTCGCTGAGGTAATGATTCCAGCCTTTTGGAGTCCTTTCATATAGGCCAAAGCCTTCGCCGTCACATCCTCCCGATTCTCCCCAAAAGAGCGGAAATTAATCACCGGATTCAATGGATTATTGTTCACATCCACCACCGGCGCATAATTAATGTGCACGCCCATTCTCCGGCATTGCTCCCCTATTTGGACCCCCATCTTCTCGATCAAAGCCGTATTGCCTTGCATCGCGCCTAAAGTCATTTGGTATGGAAAACGGAACGTCGAATCCAATCGCATCGCCAGACCCCACTCTAAATCCATCCCAATAAACAACGGAACCTTCGTTCTATTTTGCAATTCATTCACTAAGACCGCCTGCTTCACCGGATGACCTTTAAATAGGACAAAGCCACCCACGTGGTAATCTTTCACAATCGAGTACAAACGCGTCGTATCGTATGTATCCGCCACATTTCCACGAGGCATCAACAATTGACCGATCTTCTCGTCCACACTCAAGGAATTGAAAACAGAATCCACCCATTTTTGCTGGGTATGCGGGAATAAATCCTGTGAAAAGGCCTGAAAACTTAAAAGGAAAAGCAGTAATCCGGTGCTGATTTTTTTCATAGCAAGGTTAACATTCATATAAGGTGTGAAAATACGCTAAATGTGGGAATCTTCTGAAATATCCAGCCTAATTTTTCATGCTAATTTTCATTCCACGGAAAGCATTCGTAATTTTAGGACTTAAATGATGAACGTATGAGAAAAAAAATTGTTGCAGGTAACTGGAAAATGAACAAAACGGCGCAAGAAGCATTCGTTTTGGCTACTGAAGTAGCAGAATTAGTGAAGTCTAGCGTTTCCGCGGATGTTCAAGTGATTATGTCGACACCGGCTTTGTATTTGACGGGTGTAAATCAAGTAATTGAAGGCATTCCAAATTTAGCCGTTGCAGCCCAAAACTGCCACGAAAAAGCCTCTGGCGCTTACACAGGAGAGATTTCTGCTCCCATGTTAGCTTCTGCTGGCGTACAATATGTCATTTTAGGACACTCAGAGCGTCGTCAATACTTCGCAGAATCAAACGAGCAATTAGCGGCTAAAACAGACGCAGCTTTGGCAAACGGCTTAACGCCTTTATTCTGCTGCGGCGAAAGCTTAGAAACGCGCGAAGGTGCAGATTTCTTAGGCCACGTAGCACAACAATTAACAGAAAGCTTATTCCACCTTTCAGCGGAGGAATTCAGCAAAGTGGTCATCGCTTACGAACCCATTTGGGCGATCGGAACCGGTTTAACCGCTTCTTCAGATCAAGCACAAGAAATGCATGCTTTTTTACGTGCACACATCGCTAAGAAATATGGCCAAAGCGTAGCCGACAGCATCTCTATCCTATACGGTGGAAGCTGCAACGCGAAAAACGCAAAAGAATTATTCGCTTGCCCAGACGTAGACGGTGGTTTAATTGGTGGCGCTTCTTTGGTTGCGGCTGATTTTATTACGATTGCTACTTCTTATTAAGAATTAGAGATAATAGAGTAGAGAGTATAGATTGTAGATAGAGATTAACCCATCTCTACTCTATGCTCTATAATCTCTACTCTTTTTTTATTTTAGTATCATGAACCACGTAATCGCATTCGACGCAGACGACACCCTTTGGGTGAATGAACCCTATTTTAGAGAGACGGAAGATAAATTCTGTGCACTCTTAGAAGACTATTTACCCATCCACACCACAGGTCAAGAGTTGTTCAAAATCGAGATGAATAACCTGGCGCTCTATGGTTATGGGGTCAAAGGCTTTATGCTTTCCATGGTCGAAACTGCGATTCAGGTTTCAGGCGGAACGATGGGGCTGGACGGAATCGAAAAGATTCTGAACCTAGGCAAAGAATTACTCGAAAGAGATATCGAAATTCTTCCAGGGGTCGTCGAAGTTTTACAATCCTTGCAAGGCAAATACCGATTAGTCGTGGCCACCAAAGGCGACCTATTAGATCAGCAACGTAAACTCGCTAAATCCGGCTTAGAGCAATATTTCCACCACATCGAAATCATGTCGGATAAACAGGAAAGCGATTACTTAAAACTCATCAAACACCTCGATGTCGATCCAGCACATTTCACGATGATTGGAAATTCATTAAAATCAGATATCCTTCCGGTACTCGCAGTGGGCGGACACGGGATACATGTTCCTTATCACACAACTTGGGCGCACGAGGTGGTTTCGCATAAGGTGGAGCACAAGAATTTTAGAGAGGTGGAGGATTTACGCGAGGTGCTGCAATATGTAGATTAGAGATTATAGAGTAGAGAGTATAGATAAAGAAAAAGAGTACAGATTAGAGAGCATAGAGAAGAGATAAAAATTCTCTACTCTATCATCTACAATCTATACTCTATTATCTCTACTCTTAAAATTTCCTGCGGAAATTTTAAACCCCTTCCGCCACCACTTCCTTCACACCCGGAACCATACGCGTTAATAACGCTTCGATACCTTGTTTTAGGGTCATGGTTGATGATGGGCAGCCAGAGCAAGAACCTTGTAATAATACTTTCACTTGGCCTGTTGCTTCGTCAAACGAGTGGAATGTGATCGCGCCGCCATCGGATTCTACCGCTGGGCGAACGTATTCGTCTAAGGCTTGTTTGATTTGCTTGATGGCTGACGTGTCGTTTGACTGATCGTCAGCGATCGTTGCTTCTGGTAAAGAGAAAACGGGTTGTTTCTCCTCGAAATACTTCTTTAAATAGGTCTTGATCCCGAATAACTCATCTTCCCAAGCCACTGACTCGGATTTTGTCAAAGTGATGAAGTTGTTTGTGATGAAAACGCGGGAAACGAAATCAAATCCAAAAAGAGCGACCGCTAATGGAGAGTTTTTCTCCTTTGTTAATCCGTCCGCTGGTTGGGTGTAATCGAATGACATCCCTTCCGGAAGTAATTCCATATTGAAGACGAACTTCATGGAATGTGGATTAGGGGTCGATTCGGTATAAATATGGATAGTAGTCGAAGTGTTCATGTGGGGTATTTTAATATTTAGAACAAAGGTACGGCCTATTTGGTTTCCAAAAAACAAAAAAACCCGGCATTTTCATGCCGGGTTTTCTATGTCAAATAACGAAAATTACTCAGCCTTAGCTGCTTTCTTCGCTGGTGCTTTTTTCTCTGCTGATGGAGCTGCTGCTTTTTTCGCAGGAGCTTTCTTAGCTGGAGCCTCAGCTGCTGGAGCTGCTTCTACTGCTGTTTCTGCTACTGGAGCTGGAGCTGCTTTCTTAGCTGGAGCTTTCGCTGGTGCATCTGCAGGAGCTGCATCTGCTGAAATAGGTAAAACGTGAACGAATGAACGTCCTTTGAAACCTTTTTGGAACTTAACAACACCATCCGTCAAAGCGAACAATGTGTGATCTTTTCCGATTCCTACGTTTAAGCCAGGATTGTGAGCAGTACCACGTTGACGAACGATGATATTTCCTGCGATGATTGCTTGACCTCCAAATAACTTAACGCCTAATCGTTTTGAATGTGATTCGCGACCGTTTTTGGATGACCCGGCGCCTTTCTTATGTGCCATGTTATTATTTATTTATGCGTTCCGAAGAATCGCTTAGTTTAAGACTTATTTTACCCTTATTTAAGATTGATTGATTCAATCAATACTTTCGTCAAATCTTGACGGTGACCATTCATTTTTTGGTAGGTCTTTCTACGCTTTTTCTTGAAAACTAAAACTTTCTCGCCACGAACGTGTGCAACAATTTTAGCTGTAACAGTGGCTCCAGCTACTGTGGGAGCTCCTACGGAAATTTTTCCGTCATTGTCAACAAGTAATACCTTGTCGATAACCAGTGCAGCGCCTTCTGCTCCCGCTAAACGGTGAGTGTATACAGAACGGTCTTTTTCTACTTTAAATTGCTGCCCGGCAATTTCTACGATTGCGTACATTTTTACTGTATTTAAGTGAAACAATCCCACGAGGCTAGTGATTCAAGACAAATGAAAAACTTTTAAAAGCCTTTTAAATGGGGGTGCAAATCTAAAAATTAATTCGCTTAATAGCAAACACTATTCATAAATAAATTCTCCGTACTCGCTGCTGATGGTCAGCTTCTTAGTCGCTGAGGCTTCTACGCGGCCCACGATTTGGGCAGGAATACCAAAGGACTGGGAAATGCGGATGATTTCATCCGCGTGTGCTGGATTAGCATACACTTCTAAGCGATGGCCCATGTTGAATACTTGGTACATCTCTTTGAAGCTGGTTCCGCTCTCTTTTTGGATCAAATCAAACAGCGGTGGAATCGAGAACAAATTATCCTTAATCACGTGCACATTGTTCACAAAGTGCATCACTTTCGTCTGCGCTCCACCGGAACAATGCACCATTCCGTGCAAATGAGGACGTAATTCTGTTAATAATGCCTTCACAACTGGCGCATAGGTACGTGTAGGCGAAAGGATTAATTGGCCCACGTTTAAAGGGGTTCCAGGAACCGCTTCCGTAAGATTGCGAGAGCCGGAATACACTAAATCCGAAGGAACGGATGGGTCAAAGCTTTCTGGGTATTTGTTCGCCAAATATTTTCCTAACACGTCGTGACGTGCAGAAGTTAGGCCATTGCTACCCATTCCGCCATTGTAGGTGTTTTCGTAATTCGCTTGACCATCTGAGGCTAAGCCGATGATCACATCGCCCGCTTGGATATTGCCGTTTGAAATCACGTCCGAACGCTTCATACGACCGATAACCGTACTATCTACGATGATCGTGCGCACTAAATCGCCCACGTCTGCGGTTTCGCCGCCGGTGGAATAAATGCCAATGCCGTTATCGCGTAGCATTTGAAGGACTTCTTCGGTCCCGTTGATGATTTCGGCGATGACCTCGCCTGGAATTAAGTTTTTGTTACGACCGATGGTGCTGGAAAGCAACATTTGGTCAGTGGCGCCCACGCAGATTAAATCATCTGTGTTCATCACCACGGCGTCTTGCGCAATGCCGCGCCAAACGGAAATGTCCCCCGTTTCTTTCCAGTATAAGTAGGCCAAAGAAGACTTTGTCCCCGCCCCATCCGCGTGCATAATGTTGCAATAGTCCGCATCACCGCCCAAGATATCTGGGGAGATTTTGCAGAATGCCTGCGGGAAAAGACCTTTGTCTAAGTTCGCAATGGCTTTGTGAACATCTTCTTTCGAGGCAGAAACGCCTCGTTGCATGTAACGGTCTGACGACATCGTAGGATCTATTTTAGGATAATTTTAATTGGGCAAATTCTTTGGCAAAATAGGTCAAAATGACCTGAGCTCCGGCACGTTTCATCGAAAGCAAGCTTTCTAACATTGCTTTTTCGCCGTCGATCCAGCCGTTTGCTGCGGCCGCTTTCACCATCGCATATTCGCCTGAAACGTTGTAGGCGGCGATGGGCAAATTCGTATTGTCACGGAGTAGCGATATGATGTCTAAATAGGCCAAAGCCGGCTTTACCATCAAGAAATCCGCTCCTTCTAATTCATCTAATTCTGCCTCGCGTAGCGCTTCGCGGCTGTTTGCGGGGTTCATTTGGTAGGTCTTTTTATCGCCAAATTTAGGCGCAGATTCTAACGCATCGCGGAAAGGCCCGTAAAAGGCAGACGCATATTTCGCGCTGTAGGCCATAATGCCCACATTCGTGAAACCCGCATCGTCTAAGGATTCGCGTAAATAACCCACGCGGCCGTCCATCATATCCGATGGACCGATCAGTTTTGAACCGGCTTGGGCTTGTGCTACGGCCATTTTGGCTAACACCTCTAAAGTCTCGTCATTCAAAATCTCGCCATTCTTTACGATCCCATCGTGTCCATCTGAACTGTAAGGGTCCATCGCCACATCCGTTAACATCGAAATCTCCGGAAAACGGCTCGTCACGGCGTGAATGGCTTCTAAATACAAACTTCCTTGGCGGTGTGAATCAGTCGCTAGCGAATCCTTGCGGTCCTCAGCTACCTGTGGAAAAAGCGCGTAAGAGGTAATTCCTAGGTTCAAACACTCCTCAATTTCTTTCAATAAAAGGTCCGTCGTGTAGCGGTAAATGCCCGGCATCGACTTGATTTCAGTTTTAGTAGCGGACCCATCCATCACAAAAAGAGGGAAAAGTAAATCCTTCACCGAAAGGCGATTTTCCTCCACCATCGTGCGGATAGCGGCACTGGAACGGTTACGACGCGGTCTATTCAACATAGGAATTGATTTTGAACCTGCAATTTAGGCATAAGCCCTGATTCCGCAATGAAAAAGGGGGATTAAAGGAGGCGATCGTTTAAATTCCGCAGCTGTTCTTGCAAGTCACGAACGAGGCCCACATAGGCTTCGAATTCATAGCGAGAAACGGGTGCGGTCGAACCGCCAGGATCGGCGACGCCGGAGAAATGGGGATAGTCTTTTGGCTTAAATAATAAGGATAAATCTACTTCCAAAATGGCCGCAATTTGTTTCATACGACTCAAAGATGGATCCGTCAGGCCCCTTTCGATTTTCGAATAGGCGGATAAGGTAATACCCATTTTAGTGGAAACGTAATCTTGGCTATAGCCTTTGTCTAACCGAGCTTTTCGAATTAAAGTAGGAAATTCTATCATTGAAGTAAATTTCCTAAACTCTCAGGAGAAATAGTAGCCACTAAAAAGACAAAATATATACTTTAAAGATAATGTGCGCAATTAAATTGCGTTATAATCCTTTAAGGTCCAGCCTTTATCGATGTCTTGCTGAAATGCTAGGCCTGCTTTTTTCAGAATTGCCTGTAAATCAGCGCTGATATCCGCGGTCGTTTCCACGTAGTTACGAAAGAATTCCTGTAAAGATCCGCCGTAAACCTGCTCGCAAATCCGGATGAAATCAGCTTTCGTGTAGCCTTTTTTCAATGCGCCGAATTCCGCGTTCATGGCTTGCATAATTTGACGAAGCGACTTGCCGTTTTTTGCCTGTAATTTCAGGTCCAGAGCTAAAGCCACCACCGCTCCCTTGTAATAAATAGACACCCGCTTGTTAGGCAAGCTCGTCCCGTAACCATCCAGCCATAAATCAATCGAACTTTCCTCCAAGGACTGCTGCGCATCAGCATCGCGGTCAAAATGCAATTTCAAGTTGCCTAATAAACCGGCGAGGTATTCTTGCCTCGTCCAAACACCCGATTCATACAAGAACCAATCCCCAAGATAGGTTGTGATTCCTTCCACTACCCAACCCGTCGAAAACGGAATTTCCTGGTGAAAGGCGTAGGGAAATAGTTCTTTAGGCCTGATCGTCGCAATGTTCCAAACGTGAAACAATTCATGCGAGCCTAAACCAATCAAATCTTCGTAGGCATCGCGGTCCGGCGGACCCATCACCATCATCGTGGATTTCGTGTGCTCCACGCCATGGTAATAAGGCGTAGGACAAACCCAAAGCATATAATGGTATTCTTTGACGGGGAAAGTGCCCATCCAGTCTAGCTGGGTTTGGGTGAATTTTTCGTAGGCGTCTGTCAGTTTTTTCGTCAAAGCCTGGCGAGAACCCACCACATCTAGGGCGAATTTCACTCCATTGCATTTCCATTTATGTTGAAAGATCGCCGGGGCGGCGATGTAAGGCGAATCCACTAAGTCGCGGTATTTGCCCCCGTTTTTGAAGGTGCAGACACTCTGCCAGCCGGCTGGTTTTTCGATCTGAATTTCACAACGCTCATTTTCGCGCCCCTTAACATACAGAAGACAGTTGATGAAATTGATATAAAGTAAGTCGGGTTCCACCACGGATCCGCCCGCATCGTGTTGATTCGCATAATAGCTGTAGCGGATTTCGACGGGTTCTGATGCTTCTAAGGTCCAAGTAGAGGAAGCGATTTTTTCGATGGGTATAGAAACGCCTCCGCTGAATGCCTTTAAAATAGGAATGTTTTTCGCAAAGTTTTGAGCCTGGTAGCGACCTGGGCGCCAAATAGGTAATTGAATCACCTGCTTACCCGGTTTTGGAGGGCTAAACTGAAAGGTGATGTCCAAATAGTTCGGCTGCGCCGAGGGTTTCAGAGAGTACAGGTTTGGCATTAGGCTAATACTTCTTGTAGAATTTGCAAGGAACGAATCTCTCCGAAATTTTCCATGTGCAATTGATAATAATTGAGCATTCCGGACAATAATTCTTTGCGTTCCGCCCGATGCAGCACAATGGGGTGACCGTAATCCGCATGAATCAGGGCGTCCAATTCCGTGAAATTAGGCACGATGCAGCCGGCGGCTTTTAACTGCTGGTAGAATTCCGCGGCATTGCCTGCCCCAAAACCCAGAAATGCAGCTAGCTGCCACAAAAACTGCAAATGGAAATTTTCAAAATTTGCTTCTGCGCGATCTAGGTATTGCATGGAATGGCTCAAGAACTCGAACAAAGCGGGATTCGCCTCTTCTTCTTTCAAGACTTTGCTTAAAACTTCAGAAAGAAATAAGGCTAAAGACGACTTCGCGATGTCGAAAGGAATGGCTTGGTAGGGGAAGAAACATTTGGCCTCCGAAATACGGTGTAAACCCTTTCCCGGCTTGTGGTAGACCTCTAAATCCAACAAGGTGAGGGGTTGGAAGAGGGCCATTTTATGCTTGGCTTTGGCAGAACGCACCCCATTTTCGATGTAAGAACTGATCCCCATTTCCGCGGTGTAGACGTTCACCAGGATCGAGGTTTCCCGATACCGCATATAGGAAATGACGATGCCTTGGGTTTTAGTTAACATTCGCGTCAGCCATCGGAATCCCGGTTTCGTCCGAAATTCGCTGTAAAATTTCTTCGATTGTATCTGATTCTTTGAAGCGAATCGGGTCTTTGAATTCCACGCTCAGGGTCGTGTTACGTTTCTTCAAGAAGAAGCCTTT
>JBJTMW010000317.1:0-2858 GCA_046070715.1 Aquirufa sp.
TAAGGCCCGCTCACAGATTCCAATCCAACGCATGCAGTGGTGAATTCGACCTGGCCCTAAACGAACCTGCGCTAAGGTAAATCCAGATCCTTCCGTCCCAATCAAATGAGACACCGGCACCCGGCAATTCACAAACTCCACTTCACTGTGTGACAGATAGTCTTCACCTTCATCACCCATAATCGGAATATTGCGAATCATCCGGTATCCTGGATTATCCAAAGGAACTAAAATCATGCTTGCCCTTTCATACTTATTTTCAGCCGTAGGATTCGTCACCGCCATCACAATCGTGAAGGAAGCTCCATCCGCAGAGGACGTAAACCATTTATGCCCATTGATCACATATTCGTCTCCCTCACGTACAGCGGTCGTAGACATGTGCACCGGATTACTTCCCGCATGCTCCGGTTCCGTCATCGCGAAACACGAACGAATTTCCCCTCGCTCTAATCGCCGCAAATAGGTCTCTTGTAAATAGGGTGAAGCAAATTGATGCATCAGCTCCATATTCCCTATATCAGGTGCATTACAGTTAAAAACATAATGCCCCAATGGACTCGTCCCTAATACTTCAGAGATCGAAGCAAATTCCACCAAGGACAAACCTAGACCTCCATGCGAAACGGGCAGGTGAGGGGCAAACAAGCCTTCTTCTTTCGCTTTAGTGCGAAGTGCTTGCAGTGCGGGCAAATGAGCCCGAAACGAACCATAAATGGCCCCTTGCTCTAAAGGAATAATGTATTTCTCGAGGAATGCCCGGTAACGAGGCACTAGCTCGATTGCTTTATCTGAAACAAACATAGTTAAATGGTTAAGCCGCCATCAGCCGTAATCACTGCTCCGGTGGTGTAAGACGCTCCTGGCGACGCAAGGTATAAAGCGGTCGCACCGATTTCCTCCGGCGTGCCTATGCGTTTAATGGGTAGTTGACGCAGGGTATGTTGAAGGATTTTATCATTGGACCAAAGCGCCTCCGAAAACTTCGTCTTAATCAAACCCGGACAAATGGCGTTCACACGGATATTGAAGTCGCCCCATTCTTTGGCAAAAGCCTTCGTCATCGAAATAAGCGCCGCCTTACTCACACTATAAATCCCTAAACCGGGTTCCGGAGAAATACCGCCCACAGAGCTAATGTTAATCACGGACGCGTTAGCAGATTTCTGAAGATGTGGTAAACAGAGGCGCATTAACTCAAACGGAGCCTTCAGATTCACGTTCATAATCTTATCAAAAGCATCCAGAGTAGTATCATGAATAGGGCCAAAAGTCGGATTAGTCGCCGCATTATTCACGAGAATGTCGATTTGGCCGTATTTGGCAATCGTCTCTGAAACTAATGACGCCAATTGATCCATCTTACCCACGTGGCATGCAATACCTGTAGCCTCGTATCCTTTGTCCCGTAATTCCTGGGCTAACTGATCTAACGTAGGCTGGTCCCTACTACTGATAACCACCTTCGCCCCTGCCTCCGCAAAAAACTCCGCAATACTGAATCCAATTCCCTTGCTAGCGCCTGTAATGAGGGCTACCTGATTCTTCAATGAAAATGCCTGCATATTCTAATCTATTTTTAAACAATTTAAAGAAATAATATGGTAATTTACGCTATCAATACTTGAAAAAACTCCCCATGAAGCAAGTCGTATTTTACGAAACCGGATTACCCGAAAATGTTCTTCAATTAGAGGAAATCGAAAAGCCCACGCCAGCAAAAGGCGAAGCGCTCATCCGCATCACGGCTCGTAACATCAATCCATCCGATATGATGTTTGTGAGAGGGTTGTATGGAATCACGCCTCAATTACCTAGTAGTGCGGGATTTGAAGCCGCTGGAGTGGTGGAAGAATCAGCTAAGTTTCCGAAAGGTACACGTGTCATTTTTACTTCGGTGGGTACCTGGAAAGAATATACCTGCGTTTCAGATGCTGGTTTGATACCCATTCCAGAGGGTATGTCAGATGAGGTGGCTTGCCAGGCCTTTGTGAATCCGGTGACCGCTTATGGGATGTTAGAGACCTCTGGACTTCAGAAAGGGGGAAGTTTATTGATTACCGCCGGGGCATCTGCTTGGGGGAAGGTTGTTATTCAATTAGCTGCGATGCGCGGTATTCATGTCATCGCTACCGTGAGGCAAGCGGATCAGAAGCAAAACTTATTGGATTTAGGGGCCACCGCAGTCATTGATGTGGCTACGGAAAGCGTGACGAAGAAGGTAAAGGAAATTTTTCCAGAGGGTATTGATTACGTATTTGATGCGGTAGGAGGGGATCAGGGGGCCAAAGCCTTGAATTGCCTCAAAACTGGCGGAAAGATGCTCGTGTTTGGCCTATTGAGTCAAGAACCCATTCCCCTTAATTCAGGTCTTTTAATCTTTAAAAAACTAAGTGTTGAAGGCTGGTGGCTGAGTTCTTGGTGGGCAGAATTAGGATTTGAAGGAATCCAAAAAGCCATTAAAGAAGTTTTCTCGCTGCTATTAAGCCAAGAAGTGACCTTAGACATTCAGGCGACCTATCCTTTGGCACAATTCAAAGAAGCCATTGAAGCTTATCAAAAACCAGGAAGAACGGGAAAAATACTATTGATGTAGGGAATCTGACTCCGCCGGCTGGTCATCAGGTTCGTGGGTATGTCTGCCATCGGTAGGAATTCCATCCCCAATTACCTCGTAAGAAAGTTGATCACCCGCGCGCGTCACCTCGAGATTGTATAAGAAAGTACCTTCTGGTTCCTTCGTTTTCAATACACCCGTATAGAGGGAATCACTCTTTTGAACTAGAGAAACGTCCAAGACATGTACACCTGTAACATGCTCTTTTTGAAGATTTTGCAACCATAAATCGCGCACCTCG
>JBJTMW010000318.1:0-6620 GCA_046070715.1 Aquirufa sp.
AAGTTCTCAGAGCCTGCTTTTTTTATTGGAGGTCCTCGTGCACTTGCTGCCTATTTAGGTTCAAATTTAGTTTATCCTGAAAACTTAGTTTTGCAAAGGAAAATAGTGACTGGTCAAGTTCGAATTTCCTTTGTTGTAGAGACAGATGGGACTATTACAAATGCTAAAATAGTCAAAGGGATACACCCTGATTGTGATTTAGAAGCCATGCGTGTGGTGATTAATATGCCACGTTGGGTCCCAGCTATTTTAGAATTGAAAGCCGTTCGCTCCAGATACACGCAGCCAATTAACTTTGCAAGTAGATAGTAGAGTAGAGAGAGGAGAGTATAGATTATAGAGTATAGATGAGCATTTTATCTATACTCTCTACTCTATTATCTCTACTCTATTTTTTCATACTCAACGCTATCCTCTTCCTCGCCTCATCCACCTCCGTCACTCGGACCTGCACTTTTTGTGCGACTTTTACCACTTCATTCGGGTCTTTCACAAATTTGTCCGCAAGCTGGCTAACGTGCACTAATCCGTCTTGATGAACACCAATATCAACAAAGGCGCCAAAATTGGTAATATTCGTCACAATTCCCGGAAGTATCATTCCCACCCGAAGATCTTTGATCGAGTTTACGCCCTCCGTGAATTCAAATGCTTCAAATTGCTCCCGTGGATCACGCCCCGGTTTGGCTAATTCCTCCATAATGTCTGTCAACGTAGGCATACCTACTTCCGCATTTACGTATTGGCTCAAGCGAATTTGTTTGCGTAAGGATTCGTTCGCTAATAGATCAGATACCTTGCAGTTCAAATCTTTCGCCATCTTCTCTACGATTTCGTAGCGTTCTGGGTGCACGGCGCTGGCGTCTAGTGGGTTTTTTGCGTTGCGAATGCGTAAGAAAGCGGCGGCTTGTTCGAAAGCCTTTTCGCCTAAACGTGTGACCTTTTTCAAGTCAGAGCGTTTTAGGAATGGTCCGTTCTTGGTGCGGTAATCGATGATGTTTTGGGCAAGTTGTGGGCCTAGGCCAGAAACGTAGGATAGAATCTGTTTAGAGGCTGTATTTAATTCCACGCCTACCGAGTTCACGCACGAGATAACGGTATCGTCTAGGGAGGCTTGCAGTTTCTTTTGGTCTACATCATGCTGGTATTGTCCCACACCGATGGATTTAGGGTCGATTTTTACTAGTTCTGCCAAAGGATCCATCAATCGTCTACCAATCGAAACAGCCCCGCGAACCGTTACATCCTTATCTGGGAATTCTTCGCGAGCAGCTTCAGAGGCCGAATAGATGGACGCTCCACTTTCGTTCACCATGATGATGGTAATTCCCTCTAGCTTTAGTCCACGCACAAAGGATTCGGTCTCACGACCTGCTGTTCCGTTTCCGATGGCAATCGCTTGTACTTGGTATTGTTTCACCCAGGCTTGAATCGTCTGAGCGGCTTCTGCGGCTTGTCCTGGTCCAGTGTGCGGATAAACCGCGGTATTGGATAACAGTGTTCCTTGTTCATCTAGGCAAACGACTTTGCACCCTGTTCTGAATCCGGGATCGAGGGCTAAGACGCGTTTTTGGCCTAATGGTGCGGCTAATAACAGTTGTCTGATATTTTCTGCGAATACGCGAATAGCCTCTTCGTCTGCGCGTTTTTTTGCCTCAGCTCGCATTTCGGTTTCCATGGCTGGCATCAGTAAGCGTTTATACCCATCTTGAATGGCTAATCCCACTTGTTTTGCGCAGGCATTGTTTCCGGTTAAGAAGCGGCGCTCTAATTTAGTTAAAACCTCCTCGTCTGGGCCTGTTAAGTTCAGGTTTAGGATCCCCTCGTTTTCGCCTCTGAATAAGGCCAAAATCCGGTGAGACGGCGCTTGCGCCAAAGATTCAGACCAATCGAAATAATCTTTGTATTTAATGCCGTCTTCTTTTTTGCCTTTAGCGACCGTCGATTTAACCGTCGTTTTACGGGTAAATAGATTTCTCGCTTCTTCTCTGGCCTCAGCCGTTTCCATCATCTCCTCGGCTAAAATATCCCGAGCGCCCGCTAATGCTTCCTCTACATCGTCTAAGTATTCAGCTGCTAAGACTTCTGGGTCTTTTAGGCCTTGTAATCGGATCTGATTTGCGAGTTCTTGTAGTCCTTTTTCGCGGGCCGCCATCGCGCGTGTTTTGCGCTTGGGTTTGTAGGGGAGGTAGATGTCTTCTAATTTGGCCAAAGTCTCAGCTCCTCTAACTGCTTTCTCTAGCTCTGGCGTCAGTTTATCCAGTTCTTTCAAGGACTTCAAGATGGCCTCGCGGCGCTTCTCTAATTCCACGTACTGGTCCCGCAAATCGCGAATCGCGGCCACTTGCACCTCATCTAAACTTCCGGTTGCCTCCTTGCGGTAGCGGGAAATAAAGGGAATCGTGGCGCCCTCGTCCAATAGGGCGATGGTTTTGCGAACTTGGTTTTCGGAAATGGAAAGGGAGGTGGATATTTTGTGGTACATGGTAGTAGAGTAGAGATAATAGAGTAGAGCATAAAGCATAAAGCACAAAGAATAAAGTAGCCAGTATCCAGTAATCAGTAACCAGTTTTAGTCCGGAGGAAATTCTTCACGTACCTATCGCCGGAGGCGATACCGACTTTATTCTTTATGCTCTATTCTTTGTGCTCTAACTTTCAGGAAATTCATTATAAAAATACCCCGCGAACTTCCAGATTTCCTGGATTTCAGAGCCCAAAATCGGGTAAGGGTCATAGGTTTTGTTCGTGGAATTCAGGATTAAGACTTTGCGTTCTGCGAGGTGGTTGATGACCTGCTTTAACACGACGCCGTCCTCGCGCGTTACGACGATGCAGATGGTGCCGTCCTTGATTTGGGTCCAGTCTTCGACGTATTCAGCGAAGACTAAAGAGCCTGGTTGTAGGGGTAACATCGATTCGCCTTTGATGGGGAAAACGCGGTATTTCTTGTCTTTAGGTAGGAAAGGTACTTGGAAGGTAGGGAGGTCGCGAATGAAGTCGAGGTCGTCGTAAGAGGCGGTGTAGCCTGCCAAAGCTTTGACCGGTACCAGCTCGATATTCTCCTCATTGTTCGCATCGACCGTCGTAGCTAAAATTCGTAGCTTAGGTTTGTTCGACAGGCCGGGGATTCTTTTGGACAAATCCTCTTTCAATAATTCATCCACTTCGACCTTAAAAAACTCCGCTAAGGAGATCAAATCCGCATATTTAGGCTCCGCTCTTCCGGACTCATACGAGCCCAACGTCGGCTTCTTAATATTCAGTAATTCTGCCAGTTTTTCCTGCGACGTTTTCTCCGACATCTTGCTGCGTAAAAAACGTAAATTCTGACTAAAAAAAGTGCTCATGCGATTTGCTTATTAATATAAAATGAATAAAATTCGTATCTAAAATTTCTTCGTATACTTTTCGAAGTTACGAAAGGTATTCAAAATACCCAAATATCTACCAATTTTATGCAGGAGCGCGCGATTGTGCACATGGATTTAGACAGTTTCTTTGTCTCGGTAGAGCGACTCCGAGATACACGACTCGTGGGCCAGCCGGTCATTGTAGGCGGCGGTTCGGATCGGGGCGTGGTGGCGGCGTGTAGTTATGAGACGCGGGCTTTTGGGGTGCGTTCTGCGATGCCCATGAAGATGGCGTTGAAATTGTGTCCGGATGCGATTGTGTTACGAGGGGATTACGAAGCCTATGTGCAGCATTCGGAGATGGTAACCTCGCTGATTATGGAGCGGGCGCCTTTGGTGGAGAAGGCTTCGATTGATGAATTTTATTTAGATATGACGGGGATGGAACGCTTTTTTGGGTCTTATGCTTTTGCGAAGGATCTGCGGAATCGGATTCAGCAACAGATCGGGTTGACGGTTTCTTTTGGTTTGTCGGTGAATAAGACGGTGTCCAAAGTCGCAACGAATCACGTCAAGCCCGCCGGGGAATACCAGGTGCTAGCGGGTCAGGAAAAAGCTTTTTTAGCGCCTATGACCGTGAATAAAATCCCGATGATAGGGGCTGTCACGGCCCAAACCCTGCGCAATATGGGAATTGTCCACGTGGGGACGCTCAGCCAAATGCCGCAGCGGGTGCTAGAGCGAACCTTCGGGAAGTCGGGGACGATGCTTTGGGAAAGAGCTAATGGCATTGATTTGCGCCCTGTGGTGCCTTATTCTGAGCAGAAGTCGCTGTCTAAGGAGATAACGTTTGAGCAGGATAGCACGGATGTGGTTTTATTAAGGCGGATCCTGGGGTCGCTGACCGAGCAGCTGAGCTACGATTTACGAAAACTGGGGCAATGTACCTCCTGTATTACGGTGAAGGTGCGTTACTCGAATTTTGACACCCATACCCGCCAAATCAGTATTCCCGCTTCCGCGAGCGACCACCGGTTGATTCCAGCGGTCTACGAATTGTTCGAGAAGCTCTATGACCGTAGACTTTTGATCCGGCTGATAGGCGTCCGTTTCTCTAAGCTATTGCAAGGGCAGGAGCAATTGAATCTGTTTGATGACGGGGCGAAGCTGGTGCCGCTGTATCAGGCGATGGATTCCCTGAAGAACCGCTACGGCGAGTTTTCCATCCTACGCGCGAGCGGATTGATGGGGAGTGCCGAACGTAGAAATAGGCTGCCTTCAGCTTTAGTATCTTCTAAAAACGACGAATAGATGTATTTGAACTGCCATTCTTACTACAGCTTACGCTATGGTACGCTTTCGCCTGAGCAATTAGTTCAGGAGGCGAAGGCGCGCGGCATTACGTCGTTAGCTTTAACGGATATCCACCGGAGTTCGGGCGTCTTTGATTTCGTGCAGGCGTGTCAGCAGGAGGGGATTAAGCCCGTGGTGGGGATGGAATTTACGGCGGGTTATGTGTGTTTAGCCCGGAATGAACGCGGTTTTTTGCAGATTAATGATTTTGCGACGAAGTATTTAGTCTCCAAAGAGCCCTGGCCAGAGCGACCTCCCGTTTCAGACGATGTGTGGACGATTTACCCGTTAGCGCTGCGGAAAAAGATCAAGACGCTGGCTGGTCCGCGGGAGCGCTGGGGCGTGCGGGCGAGTGACCGAAATTTGCTTTGGAAAGAAAAAGACCTGCGTGATTTTGTCTGGTGTCAGCCGTTTACCTTTCTGGATCAGCGTGGATTTTCGATGCACCGATTGCTGCGGGCAATCGATTTGAATACCTTATTGAGCAAACTTTCGCCTAAAGACCAGGCGCAGGCAGATGAACGTTTCTATACTCCTGCTGAAATTGCGGCTTCTTGTGCGGATTATCCGCAGCTATTAGCGGAGGCGGATAAGATTCTAGCGGATTGCTCTTTTAGCTTTGATTTTAAAAAGCCGAAGAATCGATCGCTGTTTAGTTCTTCCAAAGAGGACGATTTAGCCCTCCTCACCAAGCTTGCTTACGAGGGTTTGCGTTACCGTTATCCGCGGGGGGATCGCGAGGCGAAGGCACGGGTGGAAAAGGAATTACAGATTATTCACGAGCTGGATTTCAATGCCTATTTCCTAATTACCTGGGATATTATTCGCTATGCGCGTTCTAGGGGCTATTTTCACGTGGGGAGGGGATCCGGGGCGAATTCGATTGTGGCCTATTGCATCGGGATTACCGATGTGGATCCGGTCGAATTAGACCTCTATTTCGAGCGTTTCATTAATAAGCACCGGACGAGTCCGCCGGATTTTGACATTGATTTTTCCTGGGATGAGCGGGATGACATTATCGATTACATCTTTAAGCGCTATGGGGCGAAGCACGTGTGTTTGCTGGCCACCTATGTCACGTTTCGGGACAAGTCCATTTACCGGGAGTTAGCGAAGGTTTTTGGTCTTCCCAAAGCCGAGATAGACGCCTGGCTCGATCCCGCCACGGCGATGCGGGAGGTGACGTCCGAAATACAGGCGCTGATCGTCAAATACGGCCAGCTCTTGCTCGATTTTCCTAATTACCTCAGCATTCACGCGGGCGGCATCCTGATTTCAGATGCGCCTTTATCCGCTTACACGGCCCTAGAGGGAATGCCCAAAGGTTTCCCCATCTGCCAGTTCGATATGTACGTGGCGGAGGAGATCGGCTTTGCGAAGTTTGATATTTTATCCCAAAGAGGCCTCGGACACATCAAAGAGTCCGTCGATATCATCCGCGCAAATCGCGGAGTCGATGTAGACGTCCACCGCGTGCAGGACTTTATGAAAGACGAAGGCGTACGCAAACAACTGATGCGCCACGAGACGATGGGTTGTTTCTACATCGAGTCGCCCGCAATGCGCTCGCTTTTGAAGAAGCTACGTTGCCAAGATTATATTACTCTAGTCGCCGCATCCTCCATCATTCGCCCCGGCGTCGCCTCGTCCGGGATGATGAAGGCCTACATCGAGCGTTTCCATGCTCCAGATTCCTACGAGCCCGTGCATCCGCTGATGGGGGAGCTGATGAAGGAAACCTATGGCGTGATGGTATATCAGGAGGATGTGATCAAGGTGGCTCACTATTTTGCCGGATTGACCTTAGCGGAGGCCGATGTATTGCGCCGCGGGATGTCAGGTAAATACCGCTCTAGAGCTGAATTTGACCGCATTAGGCAGGCTTTTTTCGAGAATTGTGCTGCCAAAGGC
>JBJTMW010000319.1:0-3512 GCA_046070715.1 Aquirufa sp.
AATGGAGCACCGTAAAAATTCTGGCATCTATAATTTAGGTACAGGAAAGGCTCGGTCTTTTAATGATTTAGGGAAAGCAACTTTCGCAGCCTTGGGATTAGAACCTTCCATTGAATACATTGATACGCCAGTGGATATTCGAGATAAATACCAATATTTTACAGAGGCAAATATGGCCAAATTACGGTCTATAGGCTATACAAAAGAATTTACTAGCCTAGAGGAAGGGGTGAAGGATTACGTTCAAAACTATTTAGCTAAACAGCTGTATTACTAAGCATTTTTTTCAATCCTTCCTCTGCAAACCCTTTGCCATAGGCGAATAGCTGAATGTTTGCAGCAAAGATGGATAGCGTAGCAATCTTGATACTTCTTGTGCTAACTAAGGCAGCGATAAAGATGATCAAACTGTAGGCTAAAATTCCCCCTAAAAGAAATAAACCATAGATCGGGAAGGTTAAAAGGACGATTCCAGTTATCACATAATAGCTAAAGAATAAAAAAGGGAAGAAGTGTACGGCCTTTAATTCTTTTGGAAAGAAGCGGCTGATATTAATTCTTGCTCTGCCAAAGAAATGCAGTTGTTTATAGAATAGTCTGAAGTCTGTTCTGCGTTTGTGGTAGATGAAGGCTTTTGGAATGAGTCCAGACTTAAACCCGAGTGAGATACAGCGAATACTAAATTCAATATCTTCACCCATACGAGTGATTTTAAAACCTCCTGTCGCTTCGTATACTTTCCGGGAGATTCCCATATTGAAACTGCGCGGGTGAAATTGGCCACCGATGTTTTTCTCCTTTCCACGTATGCCCCCAGTCGTAAAAAAGGAGGTCATGGAGTAACTGATGGCTTTTTGGATAGGAGTGAAGCTGGGATGGTCTTGATCTGGTCCCCCAAATAGGTCTAATCCTTGTTCCTTAACAGCCTTGTCCACCTCCGATAAATACGATGGTTCTAAAAGTGCATCTGAATCGAGGATGATAAAATAATCTCCTTTGGCACGTTCAAAAGCATAGTTTCTGGCGAAACCTTGGCCTCCGTTTTCTTTGACATAATAGGCTAACGGAAATGCATGCTTGTATTTTTCGACAACACCGGCAGCATCTTCTGTAGAGCCATCCTCGATCACGACCACATCAAAATCTTTGAATTCCTGTGTTTGAATACAGGCTAACAATTCGTCTAACTCTTGTGGACGGTTATAAACAGGAATGATCAGGCTGTAGGCCGGCGTTTTCATCTTATAAGGAACGAAGCGTTGCTTTGCTGGCTGAAATGATTTGATCGTATTCTGAATCGCCTAAGGCAGCAGATAAGAACCAAGATTCGTATTGGGATGGCGGTAAATAGATTCCTTTATCTAGCATGCCTTTAAAATACTTGCCAAATAAGGCAGTATCAGATGTCTTAGCATCACTAAAATTGTTTACTGATTTGTCTGTGAAGAACAAGGTAAACATGGAGCCGATTTGATTTATGGTGTAATTAAGCCCTAATGACTTTAGATCCGCGCTTAAAGCTTCTTTTAAAGCTAAACCTCTCTGCTCCAAAGAAGCATATACGCCTGGATTATCCGTAATTAAATGCAGCATCGCTAAACCGGCCGTAGTCGCTAAGGGATTTCCAGATAAGGTACCCGCTTGATAAACGGGACCGGCTGGTGCGATCATATCCATAATCTCTGACTTACCACCATAGGCACCCACTGGTAGTCCTCCGCCGATTATCTTCCCCAAAGTAGTTAAATCGGGTTGAATTCCGGCTAAGCCTTGGTATCCAGCTGCGGAAAGACGGAATCCCGTCATCACTTCATCGAATATAAGTAAGGCCCCGTATTGCTTGCACAGTTTTTGAACTCCTTCTAAGTAACCTTCTTGGGGAATAACTAATCCCATATTGCCTACAACGGGTTCTATAATGATGGCAGCTACTTCTGTAGGGTTTGCTTTGAAAAGAGTCTCTAAGCTTCCTAAATCATTGTAAATGGCAGTCAAGGTGTCTCTTGCCGTAGAAACGGTCACACCTGGACTGTCCGGTGTTCCTAAGGTGGCAACACCAGAACCGGCTGCAATCAAAAAGGAATCGCCATGACCATGGTAACAGCCTTCCATTTTAATGATCTTATCGCGCTTCGTATAGGCTCTAGCTAAACGAATGGCTGCCATGGTGGCCTCCGTTCCTGAATTCACTAAACGAACCTTTTCTACTGAAGGAATCATCGAGATGATTTTTTCAGCGATTAATACCTCGTTATAGGTAGGTGCGCCAAAAGAAAATCCATTACTTAATGCTCCCCGAACAGCCTCTTCAATCACCGGATGGGCCTGACCAAAAAGCATGGGTCCCCAGGAGCCAATTAAATCAATGTAGGAATTACTATCTACATCGTGTAAATAAGCACCTTTTGCAGATTTGATAAACACAGGATTGCCTCCGACAGATTTGAAGGCACGAACAGGCGAGTTAACCCCACCTGGAATTAATTCTTTTGCTCTCTCAAAATAGGCTGTGCTTAAGGTATGCATCTTATTTCTTCTTCGGATTCTTAGCTGTTGTTTTTTGTTGCTCTTCCATGGTCTTCAATTGTGTCTGAAGATATTGAGAGAACTTCGATTTTTTAGGACCACCACCTGCTGCGATTTTTAGGCGATTAGCATCCAATAAGGCTTTGATTTTATCCTCGTTCACAAATTTACGAATCGCTAATTGTTGACCAATGGTCACTAAGTTCGACACGAAATAATAGAAACTTAAACCAGCAGGGAAGGAGTTCATCACAAACATAAAAATAACCGGCGTTACATAGGCCATCATTTTCATGTTGATGGGTTGTCCTGGTTGATCTGGCGTAATTTGGTTGTTATAATAACCGTAGGCTAGTTGCGAGACGGTCATTAGTAAACAGAATAAACTCACGTGTGAACCATAGAATGGAATCGTAAATGGCAAGTTGAGAAACGAATCATATGTAGATAAATCATTCGCCCACAAGAAGGACTCTTGGCGTAGATTGATCAAGTTCGGGAATAACATAAATACCGCCATTAAAACAGGCATTGTTGCTAATACCGGTATACAGCCACTCAATGGATTAACACCCACCTCACCGTATAACTTCATTGTTTCTTGTTGAACGCGTGCTGCATCATCACCGATTTTTTCTTTAATAGCGGCGATTTCAGGGGCCAAAATTCGTGTCTTAGCCATCGAAACGTATGATTTATACGTTAATGGCAATAAGGCAGTCTTGATGATTAATACCAAAACGATGATTAATAGACCGTAATTCGTGAATAAACTTTCTAAGAAACCGAATAGAGGAACAAAGATGTATTTCGTAATCGGCAATAAGAAATCATAGCTCAACTTAACGTTCTTGCCAAAATTAGGAGCTTCTACCTTATTCACGATCGCATAGTCGTTAGGCCCAAAATAGAATGTGAAATTCGATTTTCCAGCCGCTAAATCTTGTGCTGAAGCTATGATCTGCGCATCTAAGGTTTTGATGTTG
>JBJTMW010000320.1:0-3560 GCA_046070715.1 Aquirufa sp.
TAATCTTTCGATCAGTATCGGTTGGGATCACATGAAATATGTGGTGACAGATGGCCAAACGGTGAAAGTGAATGGCTTTATTAATCCCCAGACTTCCTCTCCGGCAATTGCGGTGGATCCCGCTTATGTGGGGACATTCAACCAAACCCCTTTAGTTTTAGATCCGAATAAATTTGTGCATTTAGAACATACGGATGGCTATAATTACGCCTCTATTGAACTCGAGCATTATAATCCGGTTTACCAAAGCCCGAAAAGCCGTTTCGCAATCGATTGGATGCAAGGGGCTGGAATAGGTGCTTTAGTACCTCGTTCGGATGTGCATGTTTTCGGGGTAGGTCAAAATAATTTCTGGAACCTAGCCGGTGGTGGCGCTTCTTTAAAGACAGGTTTAAAGTTTAATTTCTCTAAATTATTGTTCTTCGAAACCACTTTCAAAACCGGTGCGACTAAATTGTGGGATATTCATACCACAGGCCGCTCGGTAGATCACGCGGAGCAAGCGATCTATTTTGCGGAGTTTTATGGGGCTTTAGGATTTACCATAAAAGGTTCTTCTAAATAATTTTTTAGACTAGACTAAAAAATACTATCTTCGTGTATGTTCACACGAATCTTACTGCTATTGTTGATTTCATTAGGCGCTCTTGCGCAAAGCGAGGGTCGTATCGAAACGGATCGTCCTGACCAGACGGAATGCCCGTTTATTGTTAAAAAGGGATATGTGCAAGCTGAAATAGGCTTTAATCGATCCACTTCAGAATACCTTTTTCCTACTTCCTTGTTAAAATATGGTCTGAGCAAACGATTCGAGTTGCGCTATGTCTCTGTTTTGGCACAGGAATCAGGTCAGGAAACGCGTTTTCAAACCGAGGCCATTGGATTTAAATGGGCCTTATTTCAGCCTTCAGGATTTCAGTCATCCGGTTGGAAACCCCGCACCGCTGTCATTGTTCACTATAATTGGGATCACCAAAATCGGGATTTTTCAGAGAAAAATCTGCGGGGCCATTCGATAGGCGATGTGGTGTTTACCATGCAAAATGATTTCAATGAGCGCTATGGAATTGGCTATAATTTGGGGACGGAAATGCACTCGAACGGCTCTTTTGAGGGGATTTATCGCGTAGCTCCTAATCTATTGATCGGTAAAAAGGGTTACGCCTATGTGGAGGTTTTTGGGCGATTCCCTGCCTCTGAATTCGCAGATCATTCCTATGATGCAGGTTTTGCTTATTATGTAAATGATGACTTGAAATTAGATGTATCAGCTGGCCAAAGTTTTCTCCATCCCCAGGATCATTATGTAGCGATTGGGCTATCTTTTCGCTTTCGTCTGATTCGATAATGCGGTCATTGTACTAGGATTTCTTAAATTGCAGGAATGAGGCGGATTTTCTTATTTTTCGGGGTCTTTTTATTGGCTATCACGGAGCTGCGTGCGCAAGCCACCTTACTGGTGGGGGAGAAAGCGATTACTTTGGAAGAGAATTTCTCTTTATCTTTTGTGTTCAAATCGTCGAATGCGAGCGTTGAAACGCCTACTTATAAATTCCCTGAACTTCCGGGCCTTCGGAAATTAGGGGTTTCTCGTTCTAAATCTACGGATATTCAAAATGGTGAACCCATTTATTCTTTTACCTTTTCGCAATATTACCAAGCCTCTGCTATAGGAACCTTATTAATTCCACCAGCGGAAATTATCGTCAATCAGCAGTCTTTAAAATCGGATGGTTTTGCAATCCAAGTTAGTGCATCTGAACAGAAGGAGGAGGTTGTGGCGGACAATAAAGCCCAAATAGAAGAGCTTTTCAAAGGCCAAACATCCGTCTTCTTAGCTGTTAGTTCTACCCAAAATCAGCCCTTCGTGGGTCAGGGTTTTACCTTGAAATTCTCTTTGTTTATTCCGGACGACAATTCGACGCGTTACAGTTTTGACCGAAACGATATTCAAATCCCAGCCTTGATTCAGAAAATACGACCTAAGAATTGTTGGGAAGAGAGTTTTGGTCTGCAGGAGGTAAAAGTGTCCAAAGTCGTTTACAAGAATAAAAATTATACGGAGTATCGCTTTTTTCAATCCACCTATTTCGCCCTAGACGCGAAAAAAATAGTGATTCCATCGGTCAGTTTGCAGCTGCTTAAAAATACGGAAAAGGTTGTTTTTAGCTCGAGGCCCACCGTCATTAGCCCTAAAGAACTGCCTAATCACCCGTTGAAAGGGAAGGTTCCTGTGGGGGATTTTCGATTAATCGAGACCTTGTCCCGCGCTCAGGTTCAGACAGGGGATACCGTGGTGTACGTTTCCAGCGTAGTGGGAGATGGAAATAGTATTCTTTGGGACTCGAAATTAATCGAGTCGGATTATTTCTTGAATTTCTTTCCGGTAGGGACCCAAAGTTCGGTTTATCCCTTTGGCGACAAAATGTTAGGCAATAAAACGGAGAAAATACTGATTATTCCATCGCAACCGGGTAAATTTGCATTGAAATCCTATTTTAATTGGATCTACTTTAACACGCGGACCGCGAGTTATGACACCTTGCGTTCTGGGATGACCTTAGCAGTGAGTGGTCAGCCTTCGGATCGGTTGTTGAATACGCAATCGGAGACCATGTTGTTGTATCGAGGATTGGAGAAATTAGCGGCAGACAAAGTGATTGGTTATCGCTGGGTGGATTGGAAACAGATTTTTAATGCTTTTTTAGGGCTGGTTTTACTCTGGCTTTTTATGTTAATAATTAAGGCCAAAAGAAAATAGTATGGGCAGTATATACGGTAAAATATTTCAAATTAGTACGTTCGGTGAGTCGCATGGTGCTGCAGTGGGTGTAGTGGTGACGGGTTGTCCAGCAGGGGTTGATTTCGATATGGATTTCATTCAATCGGAACTGGATCGCCGCAAACCGGGTCAATCGCGTATTACAACGCAACGTAAAGAAGCGGATTCGGTGGAAGTAGTTTCCGGCGTTTTCGAAGGGAAAACAACAGGCACGCCCATTGCGATGCTTGTTTGGAATGGAGACCAACGCTCGAAAGATTATTCTCACATAGCGGATCAATTCCGTCCTTCGCACGCTGATTATACCTACCAAGAGAAGTATGGCATTCGCGATTACCGCGGAGGCGGCCGTAGCTCGGCGAGAGAAACGGTGGCGCGGGTGGCTGCTGGGGCTTTGGCCAAATTAGTTTTGCACCAATTAGGCGTAAAAATCACCGCCTACGTTTCTCAGGTAGGAACCTTAAAGTTGACAACGCCGTTCGAGCAACTGGATTTAGCGGTTACAGAAACAAACGCCGTGCGTTGCCCTGACCCTAAATTAGCCGAAGAAATGTTCACCTACATCGACGAAATCCGCAAGCAAGGGGATTCCGTGGGAGGTGTCGTTTCTGCCTACATCACTGGTTGTCCGGTAGGTTTAGGCGAACCCGTTTTCGATAAATTGCATGCGGAATTAGGCAAAGCCATGTTGAGCATTAATGCCGTAAAAGGCTTTGAATACGGTTCAGGATTCGATGGAGTAGAATTGCGCGGCTCCCAGCACAACGATATTATTGTC
>JBJTMW010000321.1:0-6458 GCA_046070715.1 Aquirufa sp.
AAGAAAATAGAAGCACTTAAATTAGGTATGATGTGGGAGCCTGGCGTTCAAATTACTCCTCTTCCGGAGCCGAACAAGCCTGCTTATTTAACTGAATTGATCGAGGATGCGAAGTTACACGGCGCTAAGGTGATGAACGAACACGGAGGCGAGAATTTCAAATCGATCTTCTTCCCGGCTTTATTGTATCCAGTGAATAGCAAGATGAAGGTGTGGCATGAAGAGCAATTTGGACCAGTAGTACCGGTTGTTCCTTTCGAAAGTTTAGATGAGCCAATCGATTATATCCACGAATCATCTCACGGACAACAAGTGGCCATCTTTGGTACAGATGTAAACCAAATTTCGGAATTAATCGATGCGACGGTGAATCAAGTTTCTCGTGTGAACATAAACGCACAATGCCAACGTGGACCTGACTCCTTCCCTTTCACAGGGCGCAAAGATTCTGCGGAGGGCACCCTTTCGGTAACAGCGGCATTGCGTTCATTCTCAATTCGTACCGTAGTGGCTACTAAAGCGACTCAATCGAATAAAGATATCGTAAATGCGATCGTGGAGAATCAACAATCGAATTTCTTATCGACACGATTTATTTTGTAATCAGGTGATAAGTGTACAAAAAAAGGCCAGTGCTTTCGCGCTGGCCTTTTTTGTTATTTTAAAGCAGCTCTTTGTGCTTTTACAGCGGGATCCGTTATGAATTCGTCGTAAGTCATTAATTTGTCCAAATGACCTTTAGAACCAATTTCAATCACCCGATTCGCTACCGTATCTGTCAATTGATGATCATGACACGTGAACAACATCGTACCAGGGAATTCAATCATCCCATTATTCAAGGCAGTAATCGACTCTAAGTCCAAGTGATTTGTAGGCTCATCAAATAGGAGTACATTTGCCCCGGAGAGCATCATTCGAGAGAACATACAACGTTGTTTCTCCCCTCCAGAGATGACGGTACATTTTTTCAAAGCCTCATCTCCTGAGAATAACATACGTCCTAAGAAACCGCGAATGAAACTTTCGTCTTTTTCTACAGAATATTGACGCAACCAATCCACTAGATTCATCGAATCATCTTGAAAGTATTTGGCATTATCATTCGGCAAATAAGTCTGAGTCGTGGTAACACCCCACTTATATTCACCTGTAAATTTCGTGTTTTCACCAGCTAGTATATCTAATAAGGCAGTTATGGCCAAAGAATCCTTCGCTAACAAGGCCACTTTATCCCCTTTATTAATCGTAAACGAAAGATTCGTAAACAAAGGAACACCGTCCTCTGTCGTTGCTGATAGGTTTTCTACACTCAATAACTGATCTCCCGCCTCTCTTTCTGGTTTGAAATTAATAAAGGGATATTTACGCGAAGAAGGCTTGATGTCTTCCACTTGCAATTTATCGAGCATTTTTTGACGAGACGTCGCTTGTTTAGATTTCGCTACGTTCGCCGAGAAACGACGAATAAACTCTTCTAATTCTTTCCGTTTTTCGTCGGTCTTTTTGTTCTGATCTGTGCGTTGACGCGCCGCTAATTGAGAGGACTCATACCAGAAGGTATAAGTACCACCATATAATTGAATTTTGCCAAAATCTAAGTCAGCAATGTGCGTACACACATTATCTAAGAAGTGACGATCGTGAGAAACCACAATCACCGTATTCTTAAAGTTCATTAAATAGCCTTCTAACCATAAAATGGAATCGATGTCCAAGTTATTTGTAGGCTCATCAAGCAACAAAATATCTGGATTACCAAACAAGGCTTGTGCTAATAATACCTTCACTTTATCAGATCCATTTAAATCCTTTAATAAAGTATAATGTAAATCAGCTGAAATACCTAAACCACCCAATAAAGAACCAGCTTCCGATTCTGCTTCCCAACCGTTTAACTCTGCAAATTCAGCTTCTAAATCCGCTGCTTTATTTCCATCCTCCTCGGTGAAGTCTTCTTTCAAGTAAATAGCATCCTTCTCTAACATAATGTCATATAGACGCTTATTTCCCATAATCACCGTTTGCAAGACCTCTACCTCCTCGTATTCGAAGTGATTTTGTTTCAAAATCGACATACGCTCACCTGGATTCATCGAAACGGAACCCGTTTGAGATTCAATTTCTCCAGATAAAATTTTCAAAAAAGTCGATTTACCAGCACCATTGGCACCGATTAAACCGTAACAGTTTCCCTCGGTAAATTTGATATTAACCTCTTCAAAAAGGACTCTTTTCCCAAAACGTAGGGACACATTCGATACTTGCAACATAGGAGCTGGATTAAATAGGGTGCAAAATTACTAATTTTGACACCGATTATCATATTTTTTTTGCAATTTCGAAATGAATTAGAGACTATGGAACCCACAAATTCGGCTGAAACCTTGCATCTTCGACTAAACGCGGAGAATTTCCGGGAGCAATTACTTGCTCACCCGAAAAAAGATAGTCGACTTACATCGGTTCAGATAGAAATTGCGAATGAACATTTCCTGTTAATTCCCAATGCGTTTGATTCCCCTACCTACCGCTTAGGATTCCTTGAAAAAGCCTTGGGAGAAAACGCATTAGTGGGAAAAGAGATTCAGCAACAAGACATTCCAGCAGAAGACGCAAATTTAGTTTTTCTAGTTCCCAGCGACTGGAAAGACCATATCTCCGCTCATTTCACCTACGCTAAAATTACCTACACACATACCTTAGCGTCTTGCTTACAGCGCAATGACCAAACATTAACGCTGTTTATTGAAGGCAAATTAGCATTCGCCAGCTTATACCAAGGCAATAAATTACAATTAGCGAATGTCTTCCCTTTCGAATCAGCAATCGAATTAGCCTTTTATTTGCAATCCATCCGAGATGCATTTTCCTTAAATTGGACCTTATATCCTCCCCTGTTATTAGCAGGATCAGCGGAAATAGCTGATGCATCACTCTATCAAATACCTTATGTCAAATCCTAAAAAAGCGTTTTTCCCTGGTTCTTTTGATCCTTTTACAAAAGGTCACGAAGATATCGTTCTCAGAGCTTTGGCTTTATTTGATGAAGTGATTATAGGTATAGGCCAAAACTCCTCCAAATCGCGTTATTTCCCTTTGGAAAAAATGGAAGATTACATTCGAAAGACCTTTGAGGGAAAACCAGTTTCAGTCGTGACCTATCAAAACCTGACCGCAAATGTGGCACATGAATATGGTGCCAAATTTATCATTAGAGGCTTGCGAAACACGACCGATTTCGAATACGAAAACTCAATTTCTCAAGTGAATAGACACATTCACAATGAACTAGAGACGGTTTTCTTAATTACCTCGCCTCATTTAGCACCGATCAGTTCTACCATTATCCGCGATTTACACCGCTATGGAAGTCCTGTTGACCAATACTTGCCTTATACCTTAGACTAATTTCTTAGCTTTCTCGATCACGTAGCGAATCGATGAATAGGTATTGGTCAAAGCTTGTAACTGCTTCTTCTCGTTTAGCCACTCCACTTTCTCAATTCCCTCCTCTGTTTGCGGAATAAGTATTCCTGTAAAATTTGTTTTCATCGCATACCAGCGCGTTTTCTTCAAAACAAGCTTATTCTTGTGTGTGTAGGTATGGTAGGTAGTGCAGATTTTTTGGCCTAATTCAGCCTTCACATTACACTCCTCCTCTACTTCGCGTATGGCCGCTGTTTCAAATTTCTCGTTCTTTTCTAATTTGCCTTTAGGCAAATCCCATTTGCCTAAACGAAACATCCACAAAACAGCCTGATCTTGGTTAACTACCACACCGCCAGCGGCTTCCACTAAAGAATACATCTTGACTATCTTCTGCTTGAAAGGCTTTCGATCTTCTACAATGATATACAAAGCATGAAAATGAATACCCGACTTAGCATGCAAATTCATCAATATTTTCTCTACCTGTTCCGTGCTCGCATTGATTATACACGTATGACCACTGAAGTTCTCCACCTTTAAAGGGGACAAGCGAGCATCCAGAACCAAATCAAAATCCTCTTTTGATGGCATTTCTCCTAACTCCTTCTTCTTCACAATTCTGATCGGTCGATCATCAATAAAAATTACCATCTTTTCAATTTTGTGTGGCAAAAATAGAATTAAATAGTGAAAGATAGACTGAATAAATTATTTTTGTAAATATAAATTCAGAAACGACCCTCATGCAAAATTTGACAATTCCTCAAGAAGTTGCCCAACACCTATTAAAGATCCAAGCCATTCAGTTACGTCCGGATCAACCCTTTACTTGGGCTTCAGGTTGGAATTCTCCTATTTATTGTGACAACCGCGTTTCTTTATCTTTTCCTGAAGTCCGAACCTACATCAAAAATTGCTTATCTGCAGCCGTTAAAGCCTATTTCCCACAAGCAGACATCATTGCAGGGGTAGCCACTGCTGGTATTGCTCAAGGAGCATTAGTAGCCGATTATTTAGACTTACCTTTCTGCTATGTACGCCCAGAACCGAAAAAACACGGAATGGGGAATCAAATCGAGGGTAAAATCGAAAAAGGCCAAAAAGTCGTTTTAATTGAAGACCTTATCTCCACCGGTGGTAGTTCCTTAAAAGCAGCCGACGCCTTGAAAGAAGCCGGCGTAGAAGTATTAGGAATGGTTGCTATCTTCACCTATGGGTTCGAAATCGCTTCAGATAATTTCAAAAATGCAAATATCCCTTTGTATACATTAAGCGACTATAATGCGCTAATCGAAGAAGCCGTAAAATTAGATTACGTAACGGAGACCCAATTAATGACCTTGCAAGACTGGCGAGTTTCTCCGAGTACTTGGCGTAAATAATCAAGATAGCATATAGCCATCACCGTCCGTCGATTGTATCATTCCTTTTAATTCTAAATTTAACAGAATGAGGGCTAGTTCATCCTGCATGATTTCTGAGCGGTTCAGTAATGCGTTAAAGGGCAATTGTCCCTCTCGGTGTAATAAGGAAATGATGGTGGATTCATGTAAGGTGAAAAGCTTTTGACTCAACTCTGGGTTCAGCACCAATCGATCCTTTGCTTGCTCCCAATTCAATTCGAGCAGAAAATCATCCCAAGAAGTATAAATCGTAGCTTTATTATTACGAATTAATAGATTACAGCCTTTGGAAAAAGGCCTATTTAAACTTCCTGGAACCGCAAAAACGGTTCGATGGTAATTAAGTGCGTAATCTGCCGTAATTAAGGCGCCCCCTTTTTCTGCCGCTTCTACTATCACCGTCGCATCGGATAGACCTGCTATGATCCTGTTTCGATTAGGAAAATAGTAAGCTGCTGGAGGAATATGAGGGGCGTACTCTGAAAGCAAGGCCCCATTCGCTAAAATCTGATCTACATAAACGGCATTTTCGAAGGGATAAAGATGACGAAAACCGCCGGCTAAAACAGCAATGGTAGGGACATCGAATTTCAGACAGGCTTTATGCAGCGCAATATCAATTCCTCTCGCAAAACCGCTTACCAGAATCACTTCATCTTTTATGGCAGACTGAACCAGCTCCTCTGTTACTTTCTTGCCCACATCACTCGCATGACGCGTCCCTACTACTGCCACAATTCGATGAGCATTCAAGTCAGCATTTCCTTTTTTAAAAAGTATTAGTGGGGCATCATACAAGTCTTTAATCCGTTGTGGATATTCCGGATCTTCGAAATAGAGTATTTCAATGTGATCTTCCGAACAGATTTGCACTGTTTTTTCTGCTTCCCGCAAAGCTTCAGCAGCAAAAGGCTGATAGGTGGCTAAACGAAAAATGTCGGATAAGTGTGGGTAGAGTGAGGCTAATTCTTTGCCTTTAACTGGCCCCACTTTAGGCAAGTACGTGAGGGCGATTTGATATACTTTTAGTGGATAGGTTGTTTTCATCGGATTAATTTTCCGAAACCTACGCTTATTCCATGTCTAAGTCTGCCTTCATCCCTTGTAAAAAATCACGAATATCAGTAAGTTGATTAATGATGTTTTGATTGGGATTTTTTTCCTTGCCTTTGAAATTTAAGGCTAGTTTTGCACCTTCGATCGTCAACCCTCTTTCGTCGATCAGACTTACCAAAACCTTGATTTTTTCAATGTCTGCAGGGGTGTATTTGCGAATACCAGAACCAGCTCGCTTTGGCGACAAATGCGGGAATTGAGTCTCCCAATAGCGAATCTTGGAAGTGTTCACCTTGAAAATGGCCGCTACCTCCGAAATTGAATAATATTGCTTGCTTAATTCCATCAATAATTTTAAACCCAAAATGGGCTTCTTCAAAAAATAGACTTAATTTTGTGATTCCATTTAACAGGAGACCTTGAGTAAAACTACAAAGGTTCCTTTCATTTTACAATAAAACGCATGACCTCTTCTCAGATACGTCAACAATTTTTGGATTTCTTTCAATCTAAAGGCCATTTAATTGTTCCTTCTGCTCCTTTGGTGGCTAAAAATGACCCTACCTT